>NZ_DBNGPQ010000125.1:0-42871 GCF_057122925.1 Umezawaea sp.
GCGGGTCCTCCGGGTCTGCGGGTCCAGCGGGTTCGTGTGGCTGTGGGTGTGTGGGCCCTCGGGTTGTGTGGGCCCTGTGGGGTGGTGGGGCTGTCCCCCCGGTGCGCGAGTGTCGTCATGGCCGGGCGTGCCGCGTCAAGGCGGGAAAGATGCCTTGACCCGGCACGTCCGGCCAAGAGGGCGCTGGGGATCGGGGGGCCGGGTGGGGTGTGGGCGACAGTCGGCTTTGTGCGGGTCCGCTTGGCGGTGGTGGGTCTCCTTTGGGGGTCCCGCTTGGGCGGTGGTGGGTTGCCTTTGTGAGGCCGCTCGGGCGGTGGTGGGTCGCCTTTGTGAGGCCGCTCGGGCGGTGGTGGGTTGCCTTTGGGGGTCCGCTTGGCGGTGGTCGGGCGGCTTGTGCGGGTCCGCTCGGGCGCAGGTCAGCAGGCTTGTGCGGGTCCGCTTGCCGTGGCCGGTCGGTTGAGCGGGTCCGCTGGGCGGTGGTAAACGCCTTGTGCGGGTCCGCTTGGCGGCAGTCAGGCGGCTTGAGCCGGGTCGTTTGGCCGTGGAGGGTCCGCGTGGGGCAGGCCGCTTGCCCGTGGTCAAGCGGCCTGGGCGGGTCCGCCTGGCTGTGGTGGCTTCAGCCGCGCCGCTGTCGCGGTCGTCGCTCGGGCGGCTCCGTCCCACGCGGGCAGTCGCCTCAGTGGCCCGCCGTTCGGTCGGGCGGGCTTCGTCAGTTCGGGTTCGGTACGTGGCCGAATTCCGCCAGCGGCACCGGGACCGCGCGCAGCGCGTCCAGGATTCCCGCCTCGCGGTGCAGCATTCGGCGCACCAGGCGCAGTCGCCTGGCCGGGGAGGTTTCCTCCAGCAGGCGCTGCCTGTCCTCCAGCGCCAGCAGGCAGTCGCCTGCCAGCAGGTACGACAGCAGGTCGTGGGTGGTTTCCTCCGGTGGCGGTGCCCAGTCCTCGCGGTGCCACGCCGCCGCGCAGTAGCGCTGGTGGGCGGCACGGGCCGAGTCGGCCATCAGGGGTAGGACCTCGGCCACCGGTTCGGGGGTCGGGGTGTCCGGCAGCCATTCGACCTCGCCCACCAGGTAGGGCGCGGAGGTGTGGTCCACCGACAGGAGGCGGAAGCGCTGCTGGCCCTTGGTCACGATGTCGAACCGGCCGTCGTTGAGCCTGCGCGCCTCGCGCAGCAGCGCGGAGCAGCCGACCTCGCGCAGGGACGCGACGTTGTCGGTGCCCATGGCCCAGCCCTCGCGGATGGAGACCACGCCGAACTGGCGGTCCGGCAGGGCGCCGGTGACGAGGTCGACCGTCAGCTGGCGGTACCTGGGCTCGAAGATGTGCAGGGGCAGCGACGCTCCGGGCAGCAGCACGGTGCCCAGCGGGAACAGGGGGAGCGTCTCGGTCACGCGACCACGTTACGACGTGGCGCTCGTGCCCGCCGGACGGCCGGTCGACGGGGGTCGCAGCACGGCGAACTGATCGGTCACCAGGATTCCCCTTGCGCTGAAACGGAAAAGTGCGGCCGGTCGGCCGCCGGTCGGGCCGGGTGGGCTGGTGTCGCCGGTCGGTTCGAGCAGTCCGCGCCGGGACAGCACGCGTTGCAGGTTGGTGGCGGACACCCGGTAGCCCAGCGCCGCCGAGTACAGCTCGCGCAGCGCGGAGATCGTGAAGTCCGGTGGCGCCAAGGCGAAGCCGAGGTTGGTGTAGGAGAGCTTCGAGCTCAGCCGGTGACGTGCCTTGTGGATGATCGACCGGTGGTCGAACGCGGTCTCGGGCAGGTCGTCGACCGGGAACCAGGCGGTGTCGTCGGGGACGACCGGGACGATGTTCGACGGGACGAGACCGAGGAACGCGGTGGCGACGACGCGCGGTCCGGGGACGCGGTCCGGGGCGCTGAAGACCGACAGCTGCTCCACGTGCGAGAGCTGCCTGACGTCGACCTTCTCCGCCAGCTGGCGGCGGATGGACGCCTCGATGTCCTCCCTGTCGCCCAGCGCGCCACCGGGGAGTGACCAGCGGTGAGCGTGCGGTTCCCTAGCGCGTCGCCAGAGCATGACCTGGAGTGATCCGGCTCTCACCTGGAGTACTGCGGCCAACACCTCATGTCCCGCGAGACCCACGGGCTGATAGTATCGGCCACGTTTTCGACCCAAAGGCGAAAACCTCGGAGAGTCGCGAGGAGGACCCCATGGTCGCTACCGCATATGTGGAGCGAACCTCTGACGGCGCGTACGACGGCATCGAAGCCGACGCGTCCTGGCGCGCGGAGGTGCTCGAACTCGCACGTCAGCGCGACGCGGTCATCCTCGCCCACAACTACCAGCTGCCCGAGATCCAGGACATCGCCCACCACACGGGCGACTCGCTGGCGCTGAGCCGGATCGCGGCCGCCAGCGACGCGTCCACGATCATCTTCTGCGGCGTGCACTTCATGGCCGAGACGGCGAAGATCCTCGCGCCGGAGAAGACCGTGCTGATCCCGGACGAGCGGGCGGGCTGCTCGCTGGCCGACTCGATCACCGGTGAGCAGCTGCGCGAGTGGAAGGCCGAGCACCCCGGCGCGGTCGTCGTGTCGTACGTCAACACGACCGCCGAGGTGAAGGCGGAGACGGACATCTGCTGCACGTCGTCGAACGCGGTCGACGTGGTCGCCTCGATCCCGGCCGACCGCGAGGTGCTGTTCCTGCCGGACCAGTTCCTCGGCGCGCACGTGAAGCGCGAGACCGGCCGCGAGAACCTGCACATCTGGGCGGGCGAGTGCCACGTGCACGCGGGCATCAACGGGCCCGAGCTGGCCGCGCGCGCGGCCGAGGACCCCGAGGCCGACCTGTTCATCCACCCCGAGTGCGGCTGCGCGACCTCGGCGCTCTACCTGGCTGGCGAGGGCATCGTGCCCCCGGACCAGGTCCGCATCCTCTCGACCGGTGACATGATCACCGCCGCCCGCGGCACCACCGCCAAGTCGGTGCTGGTGGCGACCGAGATCGGGATGCTGCACCAGCTCCGCAAGGCCGCGCCGGAGATCGACTTCCGCGCGGTGAACGACCGGGCGTCGTGCAAGTACATGAAGATGATCACGCCGACCGCGCTGCTGCGCTGCCTGCGCGAGAACAAGGACGAGGTGCACGTCGACCCGGAGACCGCGAAGCGGGCGCAGGCGTCGGTGCAGCGGATGATCGAGATCGGCAAGCCCGGCGGCGGCGAGTGAGGCCGCGGTGGGAGGCCCGTGCCGACCTGGTCGTGGTCGGCACGGGGGTGGCGGGCCTGACGGCCGCGCTGCGCGCCCACGAACTGGGCCTGCGGGTCCTCGTCGTCACCAAGGCCAGCGGGCCGGACGGCAACACGCGCTGGGCGCAGGGCGGCGTCGCCGTCGTGCTGCCCGGTGAGCACGACGAGGGCGACACGGTCGGCGCGCACATCGCCGACACGCTCGTCGCGGGCGCGGGGCTGTGCGAGGAGGACGCCGTCGCGGCGGTCGTCTCCGGCGGCCCGGACGCCGTGCAGCGGCTGCGGGAACGCGGTGCCGTCTTCGACGCCGAGCCCGACGGCCACCTGGCCCGCACCCGCGAGGGCGGCCACACGGCGTTCCGCGTGGTGCACTCCGGCGGCGACGCGACCGGCGCGGAGGTGGAACGGGCACTGCTCGCCGCCACGGTCGACGGCCGGCTCCCGGTGCTGGAGCAGCACGTCGCGGTCGACGCGCTGCGCACCCCGCTCGGCGTGGTGTGCGGGCTGCTGGTGCTGGACGGCAACGGTGTGCCCGGCGCGATCGGCGCCCCCGCCGTGCTGCTGGCCAGCGGTGGTCTCGGGCAGCTCTACCAGGCCACGTCCAACCCCGAGGTGGCCACGGGCGACGGTCTCGCCCTGGCGATGCGGGCGGGCGCCGCGGCGGCGGACGTCGAGTTCGTCCAGTTCCACCCGACCGTCCTGTACACCGGGCGCGGCGCTCGTGGCCGCTGCCCGCTGGTGACGGAGGCCGTGCGCGGCGAGGGCGCGGTGCTCGTCGACGCGACCGGCGCGCGGGTGATGAAGGGCGTGCACCCGTTGGAGGACCTGGCTCCCCGCGACGTGGTCGCGGCGGCCATCACGCGGCACATGGTGGGCGAGCCGGGCGGTGTCGACGACCACGTGTTCCTGGACGCCACCGGCCTCGGTTCGATGGCGACGCGGTTCCCGACGGTGCACGCGGCCTGCGTCGCGGCGGGGATCGACCCGGCGCGCGACCCCATCCCGGTCGCCCCGGCGGCGCACTTCGCCTGCGGCGGGGTGGTGGCCGACGTGGACGGGCGCACCGCGGTCACCGGTCTGTACGCCGCCGGTGAGGTCGCCCGGACCGGGCTGCACGGCGCGAACCGGTTGGCCTCCAACAGCTTGCTGGAGGGACTGGTCGTCGGCACGCGGGCCGCCGAGGCCATCGCGGCGGACCTGGCGCTGGGTGTGCTGGCCGATCCGAAGGCGGCGTCGGACCCGGTGCTGCCCACCGCGCCGGTCGCGGACCGCGACTCCCTGCAACGGGTGATGAGCCGGTACGCGGCGATCGGGCGCGACGCCGAAGGCCTCGCGGTGGTCGGCTCCGTGCTGGACCTGTCGACCGTCGACCGGGTGCTGGACACCCGGCGGCTGGTGGAGGACGCGGCGCTGACGCTGGCGGCTCGGGCGCTGATCGCGGCCGCGGCGGAGCGGACGGAGTCGCGCGGGTGCCACGTGCGGACGGACTTCACCGCGCGCGACGAGGTGCGGTGGCACCGCAGCCAGGTCGTCCGGCTCACGCCGTCCGGCCAGCCCGTGTTGGCGGATCCGTTCATGGCTTGGGGAGCGGCATGACTCTCGACCTGGAAGACGCACGTCGGGCCATCGCGGTCGCGCTGGCCGAGGACCTGGCCTACGGACCGGACGCCACGACGGAGGCGACCGTCCCCGCGGACGCGGTGGCGGTCGCCGAGCTGACGCCGCGGGCCGCCGGTGTGCTGGCCGGGATCCCGGTGGCGCTGGAGGTGTTCGGGTCCGGGGTGGAGGTCCTGTCCCGGCGCGAGGACGGGGAGAAGGCGGTGCCCGGTGAGCCCGCGCTGGTCGTGCGGGGTCGGGTGCGGGACCTGCTCACGGCCGAGCGGACGGCGTTGAACTTCCTCACGCACCTGTCCGGCGTCGCCACCGCCACGGCCGCGTGGGTGGACGCCGTGGCGGGGACCGGGGCTCGGGTGCGGGACTCGCGGAAGACGTTGCCGGGGTTGAGGTTGCTGGAGAAGTACGCGGTTCGGTGCGGTGGCGGGGTGAACCACCGGATGGGGCTCGGCGACGCCGTGCTGATCAAGGACAACCACGTTCTGGCCGCCGGGTCGGTGGGGGCCGCTCTGCGGGCTGTGCGCGCTCGTGCTCCGCACCTGCCCTGCGAGGTCGAGGTGGACAGCCTGGAGCAGTTGGACGAGGCCGTCGCCGAGGGGGCGGAACTGGTGCTGCTGGACAACTTCACGCCCGAGATGTGCGCGGAGGCCGTTCGCCGGGCCAAGGGCGTTCGGCTGGAGGCGTCCGGCGGCCTCACCCTGGCCGTGGCCCGCTCCTACGCCGAGACCGGTGTGGACTACCTGGCCGTCGGCGGGCTGACCCACTCCTCGCCCGCGTTGGACCTGGGGATGGACCTGCGCTGAACCGGGTGACGGCGTCGGGCCCCGGCGCCGTCACCCCGGCAGGCCCCGCACGGGCGCCGGTCAGAGCCGCCGGTTCGCGAGCACCGGCAGCGTGCGGCGGGCGTCCTCGACCGTCTCCGCGTCGATGTCCACGAGCAGCAGGTCCGGCTCACCCCCGAGACCGCCCACGACAGTGCCGAGCGGACCCACCGCCATGCTGTGCCCGACACCCGTCGGAGCCGTGGTCCCCAGGTCGCCGGGGTCCGCCTGGCCGCAGGCGAGCACCCACGACGTGCAGTCCAGCGCGCGGGCGCGGACCAGGAGCTCCCACTGCTCCACCTTGCCCGGCCCGGAGCCCCAGGACGCGCCGAGCAGCACCGCCGAGGCGCCCTGGTCCGCCAGCGCGCGGAACAGCTCGGGGAAGCGGATGTCGTAGCAGGTGGCGATGCCCAGGGTCGTGCCGTCGACCTCGACGGTCACCGGCTTGGAACCGGGTGCGACGGTGCTCGACTCCTGGAACCCGAAGGCGTCGAAGAGGTGGATCTTGTCGTAGCCGAGGTGGGTGTCGGCGCTCGTGACGAGGAGCGTGTTGGTGACGCGGCCGTCGGCGGTGGGGGTGAACATGCCCGCCACCACGACCACGCCGTGGTCGGTCGCGATCTCCCGCACGGCCGTGGCCCAGGGGCCGTCGAGCGGTTCGGCGATCGGCTTGAGCGACACCCCGAACCGGCACTGGGTGGCTTCCGGGAACAGCACCACGCGTGCGCCTCCGGCGGCTGCCCGGCGGACGCCGTCGCGCACCAGTTCCAGGTTGGCCTTCGGATCGGTGGTGGAGCTGATCTGGCAAAGCGCTGCGCGCACGGCGTGATCCCCTCTGGTATACAGACAGTATGCAGGTGTCCGGTCGCGAGAAGGCCTACGAGTTCCTCAAGGACACCATTCTGGCCGACCCCGAGATGCAGGGGCGGTTCATCAGCGAGCAGGACGTGGCCGATCGGATCGGTGTGTCCCGCACGCCCATCCGGGAGGCGCTGCTGCTGCTCGCCGCCGAGGACCTCGTCCAGCTGGTGCCGAAGAAGGGCGCCTACGTGGCGCCGGTGTCCGGCCGCCAGGTGGCGGAGCTGGTGGAGCTGCGCGGGATGGTCGAGCGGTTCGCCGCGGAACGGGTTCTCGAGGCCGGGACGGCGCCGATCGCTCGGATGCGCGAGGCGATCGAGCGCCAGACGGCGTTGCGCGGCATGGCGGACGCGCGGGAGTTCATCGACGTCGACCGGCAGTTCCACGCGCTCCTGGTGCGGGCGACCGGCAACGAGCTGCTGACGAAGATGTACGAGGGGCTGCGCGCCCGGCAGGTGCGGGCGGGTGTGGTCGCGCTGTTCCGGGCGACGGGGCGGCAGGACGCGGTGCTGCTGGAGCACGAGGCCATCGTGGCCGCGCTCGAGTCCGGGGACGTCGAGGCGGCCACCGCGGCGATCAGCTCTCACCTGGAGTCCACGCTCAAGGTGCTGCTCGGCGCCTGATCGACCTCCTCGTCCACGGGGTCGCGGCCCAGGTAGAGGCCGAGCAGCGTGACCGCGCAGGCGACGGCGACGTAGGCCGCGACCAGGGTCCAGGTCTCGAACGCCGCCAGCAGCGCGGTGAACACCAGCGGTGCCACGGCGCCGCCGATCACGCCCGCGAGGGTGTAGGCGAGCGAGCTGCCGGTGTAGCGGAGCCTCGGCGTGAACTGCTCGGAGATGAACGCGGCCTGCGGGCCGTACATGAACGCGTGGAACGCGAGCCCGACCACGATGCCCAGCACCAGGAGCAGTCGGGACCCGGTGTCGACGAGCGGGAAGAACACGAACGGCCACACGGCGCCGCAGACGGCCGCGCCCGCGTACAGGACGCGCCGGTTGACCCGGTCGGACAGCCAGCCCGCCAGCGGCATCAGGAAGAGCTGGAGGCCCGACGCGATCAGCACGGCGGTGAGGCCCGCGTTGCGCGGCAGGCCGAGCTGGGTGGTGATGTAGGTGAGCACGAACACGGTGAACAGCGCGTAGAGCACGTCCGGGCCGACGCGGCACAGGACGGCGGCCAGCAGCGGCCTGCGCTGGGTGCGGAACACCTCGCTGATCGGCGCGGTCGGGCGGTCACCGCGCTCCTGGATCGCCTTGAACACCGGCGTTTCCTCCAGCTTCAGCCTGATCCACAGGCCGAACACCACGAGCACCGCCGACAGCAGGAACGCGACCCGCCAGCCCCACGACATGAACTGCTCGTCGCTGAGCAGCAAGCCCAGCAGCGCCAGCACGCCGTTCGCCATCAGGTTTCCCGCCGGCGGGCCGATCTGCGCCGCCGAGGCCCAGAACCCGCGCTGCCGGGGATCGCCGTACTCGCTGGACAGCAGGACGGCACCGCCCCACTCGCCGCCGAGGCCCACGCCCTGCGCGAACCGCAGGACGACGAGGAGCACGCCCGCGAGACCGCCGATGGCCGCGT
This sequence comes from Umezawaea sp., assembly GCF_057122925.1. Classification (NCBI taxonomy): domain Bacteria; kingdom Bacillati; phylum Actinomycetota; class Actinomycetes; order Pseudonocardiales; family Pseudonocardiaceae; genus Umezawaea; species Umezawaea sp. The sequence continues at coordinate 8,090 of NZ_DBNGPQ010000125.1, forward strand.
GGGTGGGCAGCAGGCCGATCAGCATCGTCGCGATGCCGGTGATGAGCAGCGTCGTGACGAGCACGCGCTTGCGGCCCAGCTGGTCGCCGAGCCTGCCGAACAGGAACCCGCCCAGCGGTCGGGACAGGTACCCGACGGCGTAGGTGGAGAACGCGAGCAGCGTCGCGGTCAGCGGCTCGGAGCTGGGGAAGAACAGCGGGCCCAGCACGACGGCGGCGGCCACGTTGTAGATGGCGAAGTCGTACCACTCCAACGCGGTGCCGGAGAGCGACGCGGCGAACGCGCGGATGAGCGCGGGCCTGCGCACATCGGTGGTCTGGATTGGCGGCATCGTGTAATACTGCCTGTATACAACTCGTATGCGCAAGGAGTGGAATGTCAAATCTGCGTTTCGACCTCCCCGACGGCTCCCAGGTCGCGGTGACCGTGACCACGCTGCTCAACGGCGGCTACGCGGGCCGCAGCCAGGACGACGTGGCCGCTCACGTGCGGGAACTCGCCGAACTGGGGGTGCCCGCGCCGACCGAGACGCCGAGCCTCTACCCGGTCGCGCCCTACCTGGCGCAGCAGACCGACGACGTGCCGGTGCAGCACGGCCGGACCTCCGGCGAGGCCGAGTGGGCTCTGGTCGTGACCGACGACGACGTGCTGCTGACCGTCGCCTGCGACCACACCGACCGCGCGCTGGAGGCCCACGGGGTGGCGTGGAGCAAGCAGGCCGGGCCGGACGTGCTGGGGCGCGGTGCGTGGCGGCTCTCCGACGTGGCCGACCGGATCGACGGGATCGAGCTGACCGCGTGGGCCGACGACGTCGAGATCCAGGTCGGCACGCTCGCCGAACTGCTCACCCCCGCGTACTGGGTGGACGTGCTGCGGGCCCGTGACCTGCTCAGGCCCGGCACCGTGCTGCTGTCCGGCACCATCCCGATGCGCGAGGGCGTGAACCAGTTCGCCTCGTCCTGGCGGGTGGAGCTGCGCGACCCCGAGACCGGCGGCGCGATCGACCTCGCCTACCGGGTGCGCCCACTGCCCGCCCCGATCGGCTGACGCCGTTCGGGGCTACGGACTAGGGTCGGGTGTCGTGCGCTTCCTGTTGCCCCCCGTCCTGCTCGTGGCCGCCGTCGCTGCCTCCGCGTGCACCGGCACGACCACGCCCAGCGCGGAGGGCACGAACGACAACAGTTCGATCGTCCTGGCCGACGCGACCGAGCCCGCGACGCTGAACCCGTTGCTGGGCTACGGGTCGGAGGGCGTGTCGAAGATCTTCGACGGGCTGGTGGAGCACCGCGCGAACCGGACGCTGCGGCCCCAGCTCGCCGCCGAGGCCCCGAAGCCCGCCGCGGACGGCCTGTCGTGGACGGTGAGGCTGCGCGGCGACGTGAAGTTCACCGACGGCACGGCGTTCGGGCCCGAGGACGTCGTGGCGACCTACCGGGCGCTGCTCGACCCGGCCTCCGGGTCGACGATGAGGTCGAGGTTCGCGATGCTGACCGGCGTCGAGCAGCTGGACGCGCAGAACGTGCGGTTCACGCTGTCGAAGCCGTACGCGCCGTTCCCGAACCTGCTGGTGCTCGGCATCCTGCCGAGCGAGGCCCTGGCCGCGGGCGGCCCGCTGGCGAGCAGCCCGGTCAACACCGCGCCCGTCGGCACCGGCCCGTACCGGCTGACCGAGTGGGCCAGGGGCGACAAGATGGTCCTGGAGTCGAACCCCTCGCACGTCGAGGGCGACCCCAGGATCAAGAAGGTCACGGTGGTGTTCGTCCCGGACGACAACACCAGGGCCCAGCGGATGGAGAAGGGCGAGTTCGACGGCACCGACCTGCCGCCGCGGCTGGCCACGAAGTTCGCCCAGGCCAACGGGATGCGGGTCATCGACCACCAGACCGCCGACCTGAGGGCCATCACGCTGCCCACGGGGAACCCGGTGACCGGCGACCCGGCGATGCGGCTCGCGCTCAACACCGCCGTCAACCGCCAGGGGATGATCGACAACCTGCTGGCGGGCAAGGGCACGTCGGCGAGCACCCCCGTGCCCGCCGAACTCCCGGAGTTCGTCGACCCCGACTCGGCGTTCCGCTACGACAAGGCCCAGGCCGACGCCCTGCTCGACCAGGCGGGCTGGATCAAGGGCGCGGACGGGCTGCGCTCGCGCGACGGCGTGGCCGCGTCGTTCACGCTCATGTACCCGATCGGCGACGTCGTGCGCGTTGACCTGGCGACGGCGTTCGCCGCCGACGCCAGGGCCGTGGGCGTGGACGTGCAGCTCGCCGGGCTCAGCCGCGAGGCCATCGTGCCGCGGCTCGGCAAGGACGCCGTCCTCGGCGGCGAGGGCGACCCGTTCGACCCGGACCAGGCGCTGCACGGGACGCTGCACACCGCTGGCGCGGACAACCCCGGCGGCTACTCGAACCCCCTGGTCGACGCCGCGCTCGACGCGGGCCGCACCCTGCTCGACCCGGCCCAGCGGGTGGCCGCGTACGTGCAGTTCCAGCGCGCGTACCTCGCCGCGCCCGGCATGGTGACCCTCGCCTTCGTGACGCACACCTACGTGGTGCGCGAGAACTGGAACGGCTACCAGCAGGTGGTCGACCCCTCCGACCACGGCGGACTGTCGTGGGGCCCGTGGTGGAACCTCCAGAAGTGGACGCCCAAGTAGTGGACCTGCGAGCCGTGCGCGCCGACACCCCCGCCGCGCTGGACCGGGTCTTCCTGGACAGCGCGGGCTCCTCCCTGCCCCCGGCACCAGTCCTGGAGGCCCAGATCGGCCACCTGCGCCGCGAGGCCGAGGTCGGCGGCTACCTGGCCGCCGCCGAGCGGTTCGACGACCTGGAGGCCGGCTACGGCGTCCTGGCCGAGCTGCTGGGCGCCGCGCCGGACGAGATCGCCTTCTCCGACAGCGCGACCCGGTCGTGGCTGAGCGCGTTCGACGCCGTGCCGCTCGCCGCGGGTGACCGGGTGCTGGTCACCGAGGTCGAGTACGCGGGCAACGCCGTGCCGCTGCTGCGCCGCGCCGAGGAGACCGGGGCGACGGTCGAGGCCGTGCCGTCCGACGCGCACGGGCAGGTCGACGTGGCCGCGCTGCGCGAGCTGCTGGACGAGCGGGTCAAGCTCGTGTCGCTGGTGCACGTGCCGACCAACGGCGGCCTGGTGAACCCGGTCGCCGAGGTCGCCGCCGCCGCGCACGAGGTCGGCGCGCTGGTGCTGCTGGACGCGTGCCAGTCCATCGGCCAGATCCCCGTCCGGCTGCACGACCTGGGGGTGGACGTGCTGTCCGGCACCGGCCGCAAGTGGCTGCGCGGTCCGCGCGGCACCGGCTTGCTGGCCGTGCGCCGCGAGGTCCTGCACCGGCTGCGGCCCCGGCTGGTCGACCTGCACAGCGGCTCGTGGACGTCGCCGACGGCCTACGGGCTGCGCGACGACGCGCGGGTGTTCGAGCTGTGGGAGTGCTCGATCGCGGCCAAGCTCGGCCTCGTCGAGGCGGCCCGGTACGCGCTGGCCCTCGGCGTCGACACCATCGCGGCCGAGGTCGGCGACCGCGCCAAGCGCTTGCGCGCCGGGTTGGCCGACCTGCCCGGCGTGCGGGTCCACGACCTGGGCGAACGGCGGTGCGGCCTGGTCACGTTCACCGTCGACGGGGTCGCCGCCCCGGACGTGAAGGCCCGGCTGGCCGCCGAGGGCGTGACGGTGACGACCAGCTCCGTCGGGTCGACCAGGATCGACATGGGCAGGCGCGGGCTCGACGAGGTAGTGCGGGCGTCCCCGCACTACTTCGTCTCACCCGAGCAGGTCGACCAGGCGGTCGAGGCGGTCAGCAGGTCTGGCCGATGACCCGCGGCACGCAGTCCGCGTAGCCGAGGAACAGGTCCACGGCGGTGTTGTTGCGCGCCACCTGCGTGGCGATCTGGGTGTCGCGCGGGTAGAAGCCGTTGAGGCCCGTCCCCGACTTGGGGTACATCTCGAAGGTGTAGCTCCAGATCTTGTGCGTGGCCCACATCCAGTCGTTGATGCCGCCGTCGGTGATGTACAGGTCGCTGGACTGCTGCGGCGTGTACCCGTTCAGCGCCGCCATCTGCCTGCCCAGCGTCCCGAAGGCGTTCGCCTGGTCGGCGTTGAGGCCCGTCGCGGTGTCGCTGTAGGTGTAGCCGTAGGGCCACAGGATCAGCTCGGAGTAGGTGTGCCAGTCGATGTGCGCCTTGATCTGCTGGACGCCGCCGACCACGCGGGAGTTCGTGAAGTCCCGCACCCGCTGGGTCTCCGGCGCGGAGAACGCGCTGGGACCGCGGTAGGTCTCGCTCGACCCGGTGCCGCTGGAACCGCCGCAGCAGCCCCACTGGTAGCCCCAGTTGCGGTTGGGGTCGGTGCCCGTGGACGTCGAGTTCGGCTGCCGGTTCTTGCGCCAGCCGCGCAGCGTGCCCGCCGCGATGTCGTACTCCGCGCCGTCCGGGTTCACGCTCGGCACGACCCAGATCTCCCGGCTGTCCACCAGCGCCTTGATCGCGGTGCTGGTGGCGTAGCCGTCGGTGAAGCGCTTGATGATGTGCAGGCACATCTCCACGGTCAGGTGCTCGCGGGCGTGCTGGTTGCAGGTGAACAGCACCTCCGGCTTCGCCTGGTCCACCGCGGGGTTGTTGCTGATCTTCAGGACGGGCAGGGACCGGCCCTGGTAGGAGTTGCCCAGCGACGACAGCCGGACCAGGTTCGGGTGGTCGGTGACGGTCTGGTTCAGCTCCGCCGTCATCTCGGCGTAGTTGTGGTAGCCGGTGTAGCCCGACGGGAAGTCCATCGTGCCGATCTCGGCCGAGCCCAGCTGGGCGAGCTGCTCGTCGGCGTCGCCCTTCGGCTTCACCGCCAGCCCGGTCGCGCGCAGGGCGCGGAGCTGGGAGCGCTCGGCGATCACGGTCAGCTTGTCGCCGTCCATGCCGAGCACGTCGACCCCGGTTCGGGCGACCTTCGTGCGGGCCTCGGCGTTGACCGCGGTGACCTCGTAGACGGTCCGCTCGCCCTGGACGGCCGTGGGTTCGGCGTATCCGGGGGCCGCGGTGGCCATGACGGCCAGACAGGCCAGGGCGACCAGGCCACGTCGTTTTGCGAACATGTGCGTCTCCATCATCAGCAGGGGTTTTGCGACGGAGTGGTGCTCATTGCAGGGTCGCGCGCTCCTCGGTGGTCAGGTAGCGCCGTTCGCCGGGTTCGCCGTGCTCCGCACCGGGCTGACAGTTGACACAATTCCGCTTCCCCTAGGCTTGGGGGCATGCTCAACCGCATCGACCTGCGAGGCAGTGTCCCGTCGTCAGCCGAACTCCGCGCGGTCCTCCCGCGTGCCGAGGAGGACGTGGACGCGGTGCTGCATCAGGTCCGGCCGGTGGTCGAGGCGGTGGCCGCCCGCGGTGCCGAGGCCGCCCAGGAGTACTCCGAGCGCTTCGACGGGGTGCGCCCCGCCTCGGTCCGCGTGCCCGCGGCCGAGGTGGCCGCCGCGCTGACCGCGCTCGACCCGGCCGTCCGGGCGGCGCTGGAGGAGTCCATCGCGCGGGCCCGCAAGGTCCACGCCGAGCAGCGCCGCACCGACACCACCGTCCAGGTCGTGCCCGGCGGCACGGTCACCGAGCGCTGGGTGCCGGTCGCCCGCGTCGGCCTCTACGCCCCCGGCGGCCTCGCCGTCTACCCGTCCAGCGTCATCATGAACGTCGTCCCCGCGCAGGCCGCCGGGGTCGAGTCCCTGGTCGTCTGCTCACCGCCCCAGGAGGAGTTCGCGGGCCTCCCGCACCCGACGATCCTCGCCGCCGCCGCGCTGCTCGGCGTGGACGAGGTGTGGGCCGTCGGCGGCGCGCAGGCCGTGGCGCTGCTGGCCTACGGCGGTGTCGACACCGACGGCCGCGAGCTGGAGCCCGTCGACCTGGTGACCGGGCCCGGCAACCTGTACGTGACGGCCGCGAAGCGGATGCTGCGCGGCCTCATCGGCATCGACGCCGAGGCGGGCACGACGGAGATCGCCGTCCTCGCGGACTCGACCGCCGACCCCGTGCACGTGGCGGCCGACCTGATCAGCCAGGCCGAGCACGACCCGGCCGCCGCGAGCGTGCTGGTGACCGACTCGGTGGAGCTGGCCGACGCGGTCGACGCGGAACTGGTCCGGCAGACCGCCGAGACCAAGCACCACGAGCGCGTGCGGACGGCGTTGAGCGGCACGCAGTCCGGCACGGTCCTGGTGTCCTCCGTGGACGACGGCCTGCGCGTGGTGAACGCCTACGCGGCCGAGCACCTGGAGGTCCAGACCGCGGACGCGTCCGCCGTGGCCGCCCGCGTCCGGTCCGCGGGCGCGGTCTTCGTCGGCCCGCACTCGCCCGTGTCGCTCGGCGACTACTGCGCGGGCTCCAACCACGTCCTGCCCACCGGCGGCTGCGCCCGGCACTCGTCCGGGCTGTCCGTGCAGACTTTCCTGCGCGGCATCCACGTGGTCGACTACTCCGAGGACGCGCTGCGCGAGGTGGCCGACCACGTCGTGGCGCTGGCCAACGCGGAGGACCTGCCCGCGCACGGTCAGGCCGTGACGGCGAGGTTCCGGCGATGAGGCCCGTCGGCGACCGCGTCGAGCTGTCCGACCTGCCCCTGCGCGAGGACCTGCGGGGCCGCACGCCGTACGGCGCGCCGCAGCTGGACGTGCCCGTCCGGCTCAACACCAACGAGAACCCCTACCCGCCCACGCCCGCGCTGGCCGCGGACGTGGTGGCGGCGGTCGCCGAGATCGCGGGCGAGCTGCACCGCTACCCCGACCGCGACGCGCTGGCGCTGCGCTCCGACCTCGCCGCGTACCTCGCGGACGCGACCGGTGTGCCGCTGACCGAGCGCAACCTGTGGGCGGCCAACGGGTCGAACGAGATCCTCCAGCAGATCCTCCAGGCGTTCGGCGGCCCCGGCCGCACCGCGCTGGGGTTCGAGCCGTCGTACTCGATGCACCCGATCATCGCGGCGGGCACCCGCACCGAGTGGGCGCCGACGCCCCGCCGCGAGGACTTCTCGCTGGACACCGCGCGGGCCGCGGAGGTCGTGGCGGACCGGAGGCCGGACGTGGTGTTCGTGACCAGCCCGAACAACCCGACCGGGCAGAGCGTGCCGCCGTCCGACCTCCGCGAGCTGATCGCGGCGGCACCGGGCGTGGTCGTGGTGGACGAGGCGTACGCGGAGTTCTCGCCGCGCCGCAGCGCCGTGGAGCTGATCGAGGAGTTCCCGGAGAAGCTGATCGTCAGTCGCACGATGAGCAAGGCGTTCGCGTTCGCGGGCGGGCGGCTCGGCTACCTGGCCGCCGCGCCCGCCGTGGTCGACGCGCTGCTGCTCGTGCGGCTGCCGTACCACCTGTCGGCGCTCACGCAGGCCGCCGCGCGGGCGTCGCTGCGGCACGCGGCCGAGACGCTCGGCTCGGTGGCGAAGCTCGCCGCCGAACGCGACCGGGTCGCGGAGTCGTTGGCGGGACTGGGTTTCCGGGTCGTCGAGAGCGACTCCAACTTCCTGCTGTTCGGCTGGTTCACCGACGCGCACGCGACGTGGCGGTCCTATTTGGAGCGTGGCGTCCTGATCAGGGACGTCGGCATCGCAGGGCACCTGCGGGTCACCATCGGAACGCCCGAGGAGAACGACGCCTTCCTCGCGGCGAGCAAGGAGGTTCTTCGGTGAGTCGGGTCGGCAAGGTGGAACGCGCCACCAGCGAATCGTCGGTGTACGTCGAGATCGACCTCGACGGCACCGGCCGGGTCGAGATCGGCACCGGGGTCCCGTTCTACGACCACATGCTCACCGCGTTCGGCGTGCACGGCAGCTTCGACCTCGTCGTCCGGGCGACCGGTGACGTCGAGATCGACGCCCACCACACCGTCGAGGACGTCGCCATCGTGCTCGGCCAGGCGCTGCGCGACGCGCTGGGCGACAAGAAGGGCATCCGCCGCTTCGGCGACTGCTGGATCCCGATGGACGAGACCCTCGCGCACGCCGCCGTCGACGTCTCGGGTCGGCCGTACTGCGTGCACACCGGCGAGCCGGAGCAGTTCACCACCTTCACGATCGGCGGCAACTACCCGTTCGTGCTGAACCGGCACGTGTTCGACTCGCTCGCGTTCCACGCGCAGATCGCGCTGCACGTCCGCGTCGAGTACGGCCGCGACCCGCACCACATCGCCGAAGCCCAGTTCAAGGCCATCGCACGGGCCCTGCGCGCGGCCGTCGAGCCGGATCCGCGGGTGGCGGGCGTGCCGTCCACCAAGGGTGTCCTGTAATGCCGGAGGAGTACGTCGCCATCGGGCTGCTGGCCCTCGCGGGCTTCCTGCTCGGTGGCGTCTACAGCACGTGGAAGACGGCCAAGGCCGTGGCCGTCGTGCTGGGGATCTTCGCGCTGGTCGCCGTCGGCGGAGCGGTGGCCTGGTTCCTCTAGGCCCCGTGCGTCGGCGGCAGCTCGGACAGGTACCGAGGGGGCACGGACGCCGCCAGCCACACGCCGTTGGCGCTGACGCGGAACTCGTGGCCGTCGGCCCGCATGGCGGCGGTGTCCACCACCAGCACCACGGGCTTGCCGCGCCGCGCCCCCACGCGCTGGGCGGTCTCGACCGTCGAGGACAGGTGCACGTCGTGCCGGTTCATCGGCTTCAGCCCGTCGCGGTGGATCTCGGGCAGCACGCGGCCGACGGTGCCGTGGTAGAGCACGGCGGGTGGTTCGGCCACCGGCAGGTCGAGGTCCACCTCGACGCTGTGGCCCTGGCTGGCCCGGATGCGGTCGCCCTCGATCGCGAAGCGCTTCTTGTCGTTGCGCTCGACCACCTCCTCCAGCTGGGCGCGGGTCGTGCCCCGGCCGAGCGCGGCCAGCAGGTCGTCGATGTCGACCCAGCCCGCGGCGTCCAGGCGCAGGCCGATGGCCTCGGGGGAGTGTCTGAGGTGCTTGGAGAGCCGCTTGGACAAGCGGATGACGTCCTTCTCGTGCATGGAGCACACCTCAGCACGTCGAACACCGGCCCCGCCACCGCTTTCCACGACCGCCGAGCGGCTCAGGTGCCGCCCTCGGCCGCGGCCTTCAGCTTCGGCGCGCCGGGGCCGTCGACGGCCTGCGCGTCGTCGAAGTTGTGCAGGAAGCAGCTCCGCAGCGACAGGCAGCCGCAGCCGATGCACGACGTCAGGCGGTCCCGCAGCCGGTTGAGGGCGTCGATCCGCGCGTCCAGCTCCTCCTGCCACGACTGGGACAGCCTGCTCCAGTCGGCCTTGGTCGGGGTGCGGCCGTCCGGCAGCGTCGCCAGCGCGGCGTGCACCTCCTCCAGGCTCAGGCCGACCCGCTGCGCGGTGCGGATGAACGCGAGCCGCCGCAGCACCGACCGCGCGTACCGGCGCTGGTTGCCCGCCGTGCGGTGCGACGCGATCAGCCCGCGCTCCTCGTAGAAGCGCAGCGCGGTGTGGGGTACGCCGCTGCGCTCGGCCACCTGTCCGATGGTCAGGTTCTCCGGCAACTTGGTCACGGGTCCACCCTACTTCTTGACCTCCACCATGGTCGAGGTTGAAAGGTGGGGGCATGACGGTGACGAGGGAAATGGGTTTCGCCGACATCCCCGCGCTCTACGGGAGGATGGCGGGCGACGAGAAGCACGAGTGGGCCTCGGCGTCCACGCTGCCCGTGCTGTGGGTGCTCTACGACCGAGTGCTGGACGTGGCGCCGGACCGGGTCGACGACCCGAGCCGCGACCGCTTCCTGCTGTCCAAGGGGCACGGGCCGATGGCGTACTACGCGGTGCTGGCTGCGAAGGGGTTCCTGGATCCGTCCCTGTTGGACACGTGGACCCGGTGGGACTCGCCGCTGGGCCTGCACCCGGACCGCGTCCTCGTGCCCGGCGTGGAGATCGGCAGCGGTTCGCTCGGCCACGGGCTGCCGATCGGCGTGGGCACGGCGATCGGCCTGGGGCTCCAGGGCGGGCGGCAGCGCGTGGTCGTGCTGATCGGCGACGGTGAGCTGGACGAGGGCAGCAACCACGAGGCCATCGCGTTCGCGAGCCGGATGGGGCTGGAGCGGCTGACCGTCGTGGTGGTGGACAACAGGTCCGGCACGCACGGCTGGCCCGGCGGTGTCGCGGCCCGGTTCGCGGTCGAGGGCTGGGAGGCGATCACGGTGGACGGCCGGGACCAGGACGCGCTGCACGAGGCGCTCCTCACCCCGCACGTCGGCACGCCCCTCGCGGTCGTGGCGGAGGTCCGATGAGCACCATGCGCGAGGCGTTCGTGAGGACCGTGACCGACGCGATGGAGACCGACCCGAGGGTGGTGGTCGTGCTCGCGGAGATCTCGCGGGACGTCTTCCCGGTGACCGATCGGGTGATCAACGTCGGAATCCGCGAACAGGCCATGGTCGGCGTGGGGGCGGGGCTGGCGCTGTCCGGGCTGCGGCCCGTCGTGCACAGCTACGCGCCGTTCCTGGTGGAGCGGCCGTTCGAGCAGATCAAGCTCGACTTCGGGCACCAGGACGTCGGGGGAGTCCTGGTCAGCGTCGGCGGCTCCTACGACGACCCCGGCTGGGGCCGGACGCACCAGGCGCCCGGCGACGTGGCGCTGATCGACACGCTGCCGGGGTGGACCGTGCACGTCCCCGGCCACCCGGACGAGGTGGAACCGCTGCTGCGGCCCGCCCTCGCGGGCGACGACCGCGTCTACCTGCGGCTGTCGCTGCGCACCAACACCCGCGCGTACCCGGTGGCGGAGGGGTTCACCGAGGTCCGCGGGGGCAGGCTGGGCGTCGTGGTGGCCGTCGGGCCGATGCTCGACCGGGTGCTGGAGGCGACCGCCGACACCGACGTGACGGTGCTCTACGCGGCCACCGTCCGGCCGTTCGACGCCGAGGGCCTGCGCCGGGCCGTGCGCGCCGCCGACCACGCCGACGTGCTGCTGGTCGAGCCGTACCTGGAGGGCACGTCGACCCACCTGGTGACCGAGGCGCTGGCCGACCTGCCCGCACGGGTGAGATCCCTTGGCGTGCAACGGGAAGCCGAACTGCGCGCGTACGGCACGGCGGAGGACCACGACGCCGCCCACGACCTCGACGCGCTGGGCGTCGCGGCGGCCGTGCGGCGGATGTTCGGCCACGGGGGTCAGGCATGATCTAGTCCCGTGAGAGTGCCGAGAACCCTGATCTGGACCGCAGCACCCACGGCGGAACTGCAACGCGCCCTGCACCGGGAGGGCTCCGGCCCTGCCGCGCTGGTGCCGGTGACCTCCGGCACCGTGCTGCTGCCCGCGCGGCAGGGCGGTTTCGCGGCGGCGATGAGACTGGCGGCGAGGTGCCGCGAGATCGGGGGCACGGCGCTGGTGCTGCGGTGGGCGGGTGCCACGCGGGTCGGGTCCGACGGCGTGCGCACCACCTACCGCGGCTCCCCGCTCTCGGCGATGAGGCTGGTCGGCCCGGTCACGTGGTGGCTGCTCAAGGGCCGGGAGCGCGGCGAGGCCGACCTCACCGCCGACGTGACCCAGGTCGTGGGCCTGGTCGACGAGGGGAGGGCGGACACCCACGTGGCCGGGCTGCCCTCGGCGCGCAGCCGCCTCGCCGACCTGCCGATCAACACCCTGCTGCCTGTCATCCCGGTCACGCAGGGCGCGGCGCCGCCCGAACCGCCGCTGACCTAACCTGGACACGTGGCACGAGTCGTCGTATTGGACTACGGATCCGGCAACCTCCGCTCGGTCGAGCGCGCGCTCCAGCGCGTCGGCGCCGACGTGGAGGTGACCGCCGACCGCACAGCCGTGCGCGAAGCCGACGGCCTGCTCGTCCCCGGCGTCGGCGCGTACGCGGCGTGCATGGAGCAGCTCAACGCGATCCGCGGCGGCCGGATGATCGGCGAACGCCTCGCGGGCGGGCGTCCGGTGCTCGGCGTGTGCGTCGGGATGCAGATCCTGTTCGACCGCGGCATCGAGCACGGCGTCCTCACGGAGGGCTGCGGCGAGTGGCCCGGCACGGTCGAGCGGCTGGACGCGCCGGTCGTGCCCCACATGGGCTGGAACACCGTCCGCCCGGTCGAGGGCACGAAGCTCTTCGCCGGCCTGCCCGCCGACACCCGCTACTACTTCGTGCACTCCTACGGCGTGCGCAAGTGGGAGCTGGAGCCGTCCGACGTCATCCGCCCGCCGCTGGTCACGTGGGCCGAGCACGGCACGGACTTCGTGGCGGCGGTGGAGAACGGCCCTCTGTGGGCGACGCAGTTCCACCCCGAGAAGTCCGGCGACGCGGGCGCGCACCTGCTGGAGAACTGGCTGAGCACCTTCAACTAGGCTGAATGGCGTGACATTCACGCTGCTCCCGGCCGTTGACGTGGTGGACGGCCGTGCCGTTCGGCTCGTCCAGGGCGAAGCCGGCACCGAGACCAACTACGGCGAACCGCTCGACGCCGCCCTCGCGTGGCAGCGCGACGGCGCCGAGTGGGTGCATCTGGTCGACCTCGACGCCGCCTTCGGTCGCGGCAGCAACCGCGAGCTGCTGGCCAGGGTCGTCGGCGAACTCGACGTGAACGTCGAGCTGTCCGGCGGCATCCGCGACGACGAGTCGCTCGCCGCCGCGCTGTCGACCGGCTGCGCCAGGGTCAACCTGGGCACCGCCGCGATCGAGAACCCCGACTGGTGCGCGAAGGTCGTGGCCGAGCACGGCGAGAAGATCGCCGTCGGCCTGGACCTGCGCATCACCGAGCGCGGCCACCGCGTGTCCGGCCGGGGCTGGACCACCGACGGCGGTGACCTGTGGGAGGTGCTGGAGCGGCTGGACCGCGACGGCTGCGCCCGCTACGTCGTCACCGACGTCGGCCGCGACGGCATGCTCCAGGGCCCGAACATCGACCTGCTGCGCGACGTCTGCGCCCGCACCGACGCCCCGGTCATCGCGTCCGGCGGCGTGTCCAGTGTGGACGACCTGGTCGCGCTCGCCTCGCTGTCCCGCGACGGCGTCGAGGGCACGATCATCGGCAAGGCCCTGTACGCGGGCAACTTCACCCTGCCGGAAGCCCTCGCCGCGGTGCGCGCCTCCGCCGAGATCTGACCCGTCCGGCAGTTGTCATCCCGTGGGATGGTTTTCGACCATCCCACGGGATGTTGTCCGTTGAGCGGTCCTCTCGCCACCGTGAGGACATGCCTCTCCCCACCTCCGCGGTTCTGGCCACCGGGTCCGGCAGCCCCGACCGCGCACACCCGGTCCTCCCCTCCGACCGCGGGGCGGGTGGGTGGTGACCGACTGCTCAGGCTCCCGGAAGCGGCCGCTGCCGCGCACGGCTGATGGCCGCGTCGATCTCCCCGACGATGTGGACCTCAGCCGCCTTGCGCTCGACCCCGGTCCCCGCCAGCACCTCGGCCGCGGTTCCCGCGCCTTCGGCCAGCAGGCCGAGCAGCAGGTGTTCGGTCCCGACGAAGGTGTGCCCGAGCCGTAGCGCCTCCCGCACCGCGAGTTCCAGCGCCTTCTTGCAGTGCGTGGTGAACGGCTGCTGCTCGGACGGCTGCTTGCTGGTCTTGTCCAGCTTCAGCAGCAGGGTCATCCGCGTGGTGCCCTCCGACGCCTCCAGGTGGTGGATCGTCTTCGCGCCCAGCCCGTGCGACTCGTCGAGCAGCCCGAGCAGCAGGTGCTCGGTGCCGATGGTCTCGCTGAACCGCGCGTGGTGCCGAGCCAGCACCACCACCCGCCGCGCCCGCTCGGTGTACCGGTCGAACGAGGGCTTCGACAGCGCCTCGACGTCGGGCGACTCCCGCGGCACGAACCGCTTCTGCGCCGCCTGCTTGCTCACGCCCAGGCTCTCGCCGATGTCCGTCCACGAGGCCCCCGACCGCCGCGCCTCGTCCACGAAGTGCCCGATCAGGTGATCACCGAGTTCGTCGAGCTGGCGGCTCAGCAGCACCGCGGTCGTCAACCGGTCGAGCACCGCCGTGTGCTCCGACGCGACGGTGACGATGAGATCCGTGAGTTGAACGGGTGCCGCAATCATCCGTCAACTCTAGGTTGACGGATGAATCCTCGTCAACCCTCGGTTGACGTCACGATGGAAATGCCGATCGATCCGGTGCGTCCACGCCTGAGCTTGCTGCCCCACAGCGTCAACTTCCCGGCGACGCCGTACTTCTTGCCGATCAACCCACGCACCCGGTCGGTTTGCTCCTGGTCCATCAGCGAGGCCCGCGCCCCCACCGGCTCCCCGGTCGGGTTCCCCCGGATGTCACAGGGCCCGACCAGCACCTTCCCGTCCCGCCGAATCCGCTTCACCTTCCCGCTGTCGGTGGCGGACCACGCGGCCAGCCCGTCCCCGTCCCGCACCACCCACACGGGGGTGGGCACGGCCCGACCGTCCTTGCGGAACGTCGTCAACAACAGGTACTTGCCATCACCGAGGTCACCGATCACCCCTCGGACACTAGTGGCACCCCGGACCTCGGGACGGTGGTGAAACCGGTTCTCCCGCCACGACTGTCCCCAAGGGCGACCCCTGTGCGATCCGCACGACGTCGCGGGCGGTGTCGTCGCTCCGCGCAGTCGTGCGCCCGGTCCACTCGACGAACCGGGCGTCGCGGTGGTCGCCGTCCCCGGTCTTCGCGGGGGTGACCCCTCGGTCGGTCCGGACCTGGAGGACTTCGTACCCGCCCTCACCGACCTGCCGTCCGCCTGACCGTAGGCTGGTCGGCATGTCCGTCGCTGTCCGTGTGATCCCCTGTCTCGACGTCGACCGAGGCCGGGTGGTGAAGGGCGTCAACTTCACCAACCTCGTCGACGCGGGAGACCCGGTCGAGCTGGCTCGCGCCTACGACGCCGAAGGCGCGGACGAGTTGACCTTCCTGGACGTCACGGCGTCCTCTTCGGACCGCGGGACGACGTTCGACGTCGTCCGCCGCACGGCCGAGCAGGTCTTCATCCCGCTCACGGTCGGCGGCGGCGTCCGCAGCCCCGACGACGTCGACAAGCTGCTCCGCGCGGGCGCGGACAAGGTCGGGGTCAACACGGCGGCGATCGTGCGGCCGGAGCTGCTGGGCGAGCTGTCGCAGCGGTTCGGGGCGCAGTGCATCGTGCTGTCCGTGGACGCGCGGCGCGTGCCGGAGGGGGAGCGGCCGACCCCGTCCGGGTTCGAGGTGACGACCCACGGCGGGCGCAAGGGCACCGGGATCGACGCCGTCGAGTGGGCCGCGCGCGGTCAGGAGCTGGGGGTCGGCGAGATCCTGCTGAACTCCATGGACGCCGACGGCACCAAGGTCGGGTTCGACCTGGAGCTGCTGCGCCTGGTCCGCGCGGTCGTGGACGTGCCGCTGATCGCGAGCGGCGGCGCGGGCGCGGTTGACCACTTCCCGCCCGCCGTCGAGGCCGGGGCCGACGCGGTGCTCGCCGCGAGCGTGTTCCACTTCGGCCAGCTGAGGATCTCCGAGGTCAAGGACGGGCTGCGCGCGGCCGGGGTGGTGGTCCGGTGACGCGGAACCCCTCCGCGCCGCCGGAGGTGCTCATCTCGGCGGCCGTCGCGGCCGGTGGAGCGCTGCTGTTCCTGCTGGTGGGCGTCGTGAAGTGGCAGGTCGACGGCGACGTGGTCTGGGTGCGGTTCCCGGCGGTCGTGGCCGCGCTGGAACTCGTCGTCGCGGCCGGTCTCGTGATCGGGTTCCGGCCGGCGCGGGTCACCGCGATCATCCTGTTCCTGCTGCTCGCGCTGGTCCACCTGCTCGCCACGCTCAACGACGGCCCGGTGTGGGCGCGCGTCATCACGGGCGTCCTGTCGGCCGCGCACGTCTACGGCGTGGTGCTGCTCAACACGGCCCCGGCGCTGATCCACCTCAAACGCGGAGGAAACCGGTGACCGAACTCGACCCCGCCATCGCCTCCAGGCTCAAGCGCACCGCCGACGGGCTGGTGTGCGCGGTCGCGCAGCAGCGCGGCACGGGCGAGGTGCTGATGGTGGCGTGGATGGACGACGCCGCGCTGCACGAGACGCTGACGACCCGGCAGGCGGTGTACTTCTCCCGCAGCAGGCAGCAGCGCTGGCGCAAGGGCGACACGTCCGGCCACACGCAGTACGTGCACGAGGTGCGCCTGGACTGCGACGGCGACGCCCTGCTGCTCGTGGTCGACCAGACCGGCGCGGCCTGCCACACCGGCGACCGCACCTGCTTCGACGCGGACGTGCTGCTGGAGGACTAGTCGATGTCGCCGGTCAGGTAGCGCTGGAGGGTCGGCCCGACGGCCGCGACGACGGTGTCGACGTCGGCCGAGGCGAGCGGTTCGAACTTCACCACGTACCTGACCATGCCCATGCCGATGACCTGCGACGCGCACAGCGAGGCCCGCAGGTCGACCCGGTCGACGTCGAGACCCTCGGTGATCCTGCCGAACACGTTGTGCAGGAAGAACTCCCGCAGGGCGTTCGCCACGCCCTCGTGGCTGGTCACGCTGCGCACGATCGCGGCGAACGGGCCTCCGCCGGTGGCGTCCCAGATGGTGGTGAAGTTGCGCGCGATCCGTTCGCCGATCTGCTCCGGCGGCCCGTCGAGCAGGCGCGCGACCAGCACGGTCGGGTCGAACGGGAGCTTGAGGACGGCCTGCGCGAACAGGTTCTCCTTGCCGCCGAACCAGTGGTTGACCATCGCGGCGTCGACCCCCGCCCTGGCGGCGATGGACCGCACGGTGGCACCCTCGTACCCGCGGGCGATGAACACCTCGCGCGCCGCGTCGAGCAGCACGGTCCTGGTGTCCTCGCCGCCCGCCCGCCGCCCGCGGCGCTTGGGCTCCGCCTGCTCGCTCGCTGTGGTCACGGCACCATCATCCCGCCGTCCGGACCAAATTTCAACAAGCGATGAAATCTGCGTCTGCCCGAAGCCCTGAAGAGGGCTCGTATAGGTCTTCACGGCAGAATGGCCGAATGGTCAGCGTCATCGGAGCCGGTGCAGGCTCGGGTCTGGGCGAAATCAGCCCCACCCGTGAGGAATTCCGCGAGCTCGCCGCCGATCGCCGGGTCATCCCGGTCGTCCGACGGCTCCTCGCCGACGCGGAGACGCCCGTCGGCCTCTACCGCAAGCTCGCGGGGGACCGGCCGGGCACGTTCCTGCTGGAGTCCGCCGAGAACGGCCGGTCGTGGTCGCGCTGGTCGTTCGTCGGCGCGCGCTCCTCGGCCGCGCTCACGGCCACCGGTGGCGAGGCCTACTGGACGGGCGTGCGCCCGGTCGGCCTGCCCGAGGGCGGAGACCCGCTCCAGGCGCTGCGCGAGACCATCGAGGTGCTGCGCACCGACCGCATGCCCGGCATGCCCCCGCTGACCGGCGGCATGGTCGGCTACATCGGCTACGACGCCGTGCGCAGGCTGGAGAAGCTGCCGACGCTGGCCGAGGACGACCTGAAGGTCCCCGAACTGGTGATGCTGCTGGCCACCGACCTGGCCGCGCTCGACCACCACGAGGGCACCGTCACGCTCATCGCGAACGCCCTGAACTGGGACGACTCGACGCACAACATCGACGCGGCCTACGACGACGCCGTGGCCCGCCTCGAACAGATGACGCTGGACCTGCAGAACCCGGCGCCCGCGACGGCCGCTGTGTTCACCCGCCAGCGACCGGAGTTCACCCGCAGGCGCACGCCCCAGGAGCACCACGACGTCATCGAGAAGGCCAAGGCCGCGATCCGCGCGGGCGAGGCGTTCCAGGTCGTGCTGTCGCAGCGGTTCGAGATGCGCACGGACGCCGACCCGCTGGACATCTACCGCGTGCTGCGGACGTCCAACCCCAGCCCGTACATGTACCTGCTGCGCCTGGAGGGCTTCGACATCGTCGGGTGCAGCCCCGAGTCGCTCGTGACGGTCCGCGACGGCAAGGCGACGACCCACCCGATCGCGGGCACCCGCTGGAGGGGCGTGGACGAGGAGGAGGACGCCGTCCTCCAGAAGGACCTCCTCTCCGACGAGAAGGAGCGCGCCGAGCACCTCATGCTCGTCGACCTCGGCCGCAACGACCTCGGCCGCGTGTGCAGGCCGGGTTCCGTGACGGTCGTGGAGTTCTTCAAGGTCGAGAAGTACAGCCACGTCATGCACATCGTGTCCACCGTGACGGGTGAACTGTCGGACGGGAAGACGGCGTACGACGCGGTCGCGGCCTGCTTCCCGGCGGGCACCCTGTCCGGCGCGCCGAAGCCGCGCGCGATGGAGCTGATCGAGGAGCTGGAACCGACCCGGCGCGGCCTCTACGGCGGCGTCGTCGGCTACCTGGACTTCGCGGGCGACGCGGACACCGCCATCGCCATCCGGACCGCGCTGGTGCGCGACGGCGTGGCGTACGTGCAGGCGGGCGGCGGGATCGTGGCCGACTCCGACCCGGTCTCCGAGGACAACGAGTGCCTGAACAAGGCCGGGGCCGTCCTGGCCGCCATCGCCACCGCGCAGACGATGAAGCCCGCCGCGAGTCCGACGAGTGTTTAGGCGTCCACTGTGGATCGTGGTGCTCCTCCTGCTGCTGGGGGCGCTCGCGCTGTGGGGGGCCTCCGGCCTGACCTGGGTCACCGAGTCGGTGCAGCGCCCCGGAGCCGCGGCGACCGCGGTCGACAGGTCCGGGGCCGACGTAGTGCCCGAGCTGGTGCCGCTGGCCGTGCTCTGCGCGGCCGCCGTCGCCGCCGTGGTGGCCCTCTCGGGCTGGGTTCGGCGGGTGCTGGGCGGGATCGTGCTGGTCACCGGCCTCGGCGCGGTGTGGTTCGCGCTCGCGGCGCCGGGCGGCCCGGTGCCCAAGGGGCTGGTCGTGCTCGGTGCGCTGCTCGTGGTCGCCGCGGGCGTGCTGCTGCTGGTGCGCGGGCAGGCCATGCCGCGCCTGGGCGGCAGCTACCAGACGCCCGCCGCGGCGAAGCGCTCCACGGACCCGGACAAGGACCTGTGGCGTGCGTTGGAACGCGGCGACGACCCCACCGATCGGGGCTGACCCGTGGCTGACGAGGTGCTGACACGCCTGCGCCGCACGTTCGCGCACGTCGTACCCGTGGGTGCCTCGCGGAGCAGCCCCGATCGTGCCACCCCGGTGGCCGGTCGGGTTGTCCGGCGGGGTTAGCATCCTTGCGGCGGGAAGGGGATCGTGACGTGTGCGAACTTGCGACCGATGTAGTTGGCAGTGAGGCACCGAGTACCGGGCCGGCGAGCAAGTGCGAGGTGTCCGGGTGACCGTTCTCGAATCGATCATCGAAGGCGTTCGTGAGGACCTCGCCGTCCGCGAGGCCGCTCTTCCGTTTCCCGAGCTGCGCGCGCGCACCACGAAGGTCGCGCCGCCCCAGGACGTGATGTCCGTCCTGCGTGCTCCGGCCGTCGGCGTGATCGCCGAGGTGAAGCGGCGCAGTCCGTCCAAGGGTGACCTGGCGGCCATCCCGGAGCCCGCGGACCTGGCCGTGGCCTACGAGGCCGGTGGCGCCAGCGTCATCAGCGTGCTGACCGAGAGCCGTCGTTTCGGCGGGTCGCTGGAGGACTTCGACGCGGTGCGCGCGGCGGTCAAGATCCCGTTGCTGCGCAAGGACTTCATCGTCAGCCCGTACCAGGTGCACGAGGCGCGCCTGCACGGCGCCGACCTGGTGCTGCTGATCGTGGCCGCGCTGGAGCAGAACGCCCTGATCGCGCTGCTCGACCGGGTCGAGTCGCTCGGCATGACCGCGCTCGTCGAGGTGCACACGGCCGAGGAGGCCGACCGCGCGCTGGAGGCGGGCGCGAGCGTGATCGGCGTCAACGCGCGCAACCTGCACACCCTGGAGGTCGACCGGGACACGTTCGGGCGCATCGCGCCGGGGCTCCCGTTCGAGACGATCAAGATCGCCGAGTCCGGTGTGCGCGGGCCGGGCGACCTCATGTCGTACGCGGGCCACGGGGCCGACGCGGTGCTGGTCGGCGAGGGTCTGGTCACCGCGCCCGACCCGAAGGTCGCCGTGAACAAGCTCGTGACGGCGGGTTCGCACCCCGCCTGTCCGCGCCCGAGTCGCTAAGCAACCCTGGAGGATGGCATGTCGCCAACCGGCACCGTGGGCAGCGGTCAGTTCGCGCCCACGCCGCACGATCCCGACGAGCGGGGGCACTTCGGCCCCTGGGGCGGTCGGTACATGCCGGAGGCGCTCATCGCCGCGGTCGACGAGCTCGCCGTCTTCTACGAGAAGGCGCGCGTCGACCCGGACTTCCTCGCTGAGTTCGCCAGGCTGCTCAAGGACTACGCGGGTCGTCCGTCGCTGCTGACCGAGGCGAAGAAGTTCTCGCGGCACGCGGGCGGCGCGCGGGTCTTCCTCAAGCGGGAAGACCTGAACCACACCGGCTCGCACAAGATCAACAACGTGCTGGGCCAGGCGCTGCTCACCAAGCGCATGGGCAAGAAGCGCGTGATCGCCGAGACCGGCGCGGGCCAGCACGGCGTCGCGACCGCGACCGCGTGCGCGCTGATGGACCTCGACTGCGTCGTCTACATGGGCGAGGTCGACACCGAGCGGCAGGCGCTCAACGTCGCCAGGATGCGCCTGCTCGGCGCCGAGGTCATCCCGGTCAAGACCGGGTCGCGGACGCTGAAGGACGCGATCAACGAGGCGCTGCGCGACTGGGTCGCCAACGTCGACGACACGCACTACCTGCTCGGCACCGCGGCGGGCCCGCACCCGTTCCCGCTGCTGGTGCGCGACTTCCACCGGATCATCGGCATCGAGGCGCGCGCCCAGATCCTGGAGCAGATCGACCGGCTGCCGGACGTCGTCGCCGCGTGCGTCGGCGGCGGCTCCAACGCGATCGGCATCTTCCACGGCTTCATCGACGACCCGTCGGTCCGCCTGGTCGGCCTGGAGCCCGGCGGCGACGGCATCGACACCGACCGGCACGGCGCCACGCTCACCAAGGGCCTGCCCGGTTCGCTGCACGGCGCCATGTCCTACGTCATGCAGGACGAGGACGGCCAGATCACCGAGGCGCACTCGATCTCGGCCGGTCTGGACTACCCCGGTGTCGGCCCCGAGCACTCCCACCTCAAGGACATCGGCCGCGCCGAGTACCGGCCGGTCACCGACGCGGAGGCCATGGAGGCGTTCGCCCTGCTCTCGCGCACCGAGGGCATCATCCCGGCCATCGAGTCGTCGCACGCCCTCGCGGGTGCGATGCAGCTCGGCAAGGAGCTGGGCGAGGACGCCGTCATCCTGGTCAACCTGTCCGGCCGCGGCGACAAGGACATGGACACCGCCGTGAAGTGGTTCGGCCTCGGCGTCGAGGGGGAGACGGAATGAGCAGGCTAGCCCCGGTCTTCGACCAGTGCCGCGCGGAGGACCGCGCCGCCCTGATCGGCTACCTGCCCGCCGGCTACCCGACCGTGGAGGGCTCGAAGGACACCCTCCGCACGATGGTCGACTCCGGCTGCGACCTGGTCGAGGTGGGTCTCCCGTTCTCCGACCCGGTGATGGACGGCCCGACCATCCAGGTGGCCGCGGAGCAGGCGCTGCGCGCGGGCTTCCGGGTGCGCGACCTGTTCGGCGTCGTCGAGTCGGTCGCGGCGGCGGGCGGCAGGGCCGTGGTCATGACGTACTGGAACCCGGTCCTGCGCTACGGCGTGGCCGAGTTCGCCCGCGACCTGGCCTCAGCGGGCGGCCTGGGCCTGATCACGCCCGACCTGGTGCCCGACGAGGCCGCGGACTGGATCGCCGCCGCGGAGGAGCACGACCTGGACCGGATCTTCCTCGTCGCGCCCTCGTCCACGGAGGAGCGGATCGACCTCACCTCGAAGTCCTCGCGCGGGTTCCTCTACGCGACCTCGGTCATGGGCGTGACCGGAGCCCGCGACGTCGTCTCCAACCTCGCTCCCGCGCTGGTCAAGCGCGTGCGTGAGCACACTGACATGCCGGTGGGAGTGGGCCTGGGCGTCCGTTCGGGCGCGCAGGCGGCGGAACTGGCCGCGTTCGCCGACGGCGTCATCGTCGGCTCGGCGTTCGTCACGGCCGCGGCGGACAGCCCGGCGGCGGTGCGCGCCCTGACCGAAGACCTGGCCACGGGCGTACGCAGCGCGGTAGCACCAGCCTGACCAGCGGAGAACGCCGTCCCACGTGTGAACGAGGGGCGGCGTTCTCGCATTTCTGAACCCCGATCGGGTGAACAGCCACGAGCAGGCCGCAAAAGCTCCCGAAATTGTCGGTACCCCTGCGGACAGTGGACCCATGACCACCACACCCCTGCTCCTGCTGATCCTGGTCCCCTTCCTCCTCCTGCTGCGCGGCTGGAAGGGTTCGGGCCGTGAACACCGAATTGGGAACCGTCGTGGTGACGGGAGCGGCAGGCCAGGTAGCCCGTGCGGTCCGAGCCGGACTGCACGGCGTGGCGAGCCGGGTCGTGCTGGCCGACCTGGCGGAGGTCGCAGGCCTTGGGGAAGCTGAGGAGTCCCTGGTCCTGGACGTGCGCGACGAGGCGGCGGTGGTCGCGGCCCTGGCGGGAGCGGACGCCGTGGTCCACCTGGGCGGCATCCCGGACGAGGCACCGCTACCTGACCTGCTGACCAGCAACGTCCTGGGCACCCACCACATCCTGGAGGCCGCCCGCCTCCACGGCCTGCGCCGCGTGGTGCTGGCGAGCAGCAACAGGCTGACCGGCTTCTACCCGACGACGCAGGTGGTCTCCCCAACCGACACCCCACGCCCGGACGGCCTGTACGGCGTCAGCAAGGTAGCGGTGGAAGCCCTGGCCAGGCTGTACGCGGACAAGTTCGGCGTCTCCGTGGTCTGCCTGCGCATCGGCAGCTTCGAGGCGGAACCATCAGAACCCCGCCACCGAGCGACCTGGCTGAGCCCGAGGGACTGCACGGGCTTCATCAACGCCGCCCTGACCACCCCGAACCTGCACTTCGAGACGGCGTACGCGGTCTCGGCCAACACCAACCGCTTCTGGGAACTCTCACCAACACTCGGCTACACGCCGGTCGACAACGCCGAGACGTACGGCATCGAAGGCGAGTTCGAGGGCGTCCAAGGCGGCACCTACGCGGGAAAGACCTACACCCTGCCCCACCTGAACCACAGCTGACCCAACACCACTCCACCACCACCCACCCCCCACCCGCCCACCACCCGCACCCACCACCACCCGCCCACCACCCGGCACCCACCACCCGGCACGGGCACGGGCGCGGGCCAGCACAACACCGCCGAAGCGAAGCGAGAACAGCCACCAAGCGACGGCACAGAACCCAGCCGCACGCCTGCCTGCTCGCGCAGCCGGCCGGCCCGCCTACTCGCCTGCTAGCCCAGCCGCACGCCTGCCTGCTCGCGCAGCCAGCCAGCCCGCCTGCTAGCCCAGTTGGCCCGCCCGCCTACTCGCCCAGATGCCTACTCGCCTGCTTACCTACCTACCCGCCCGCCCCGCCTATCCTCCTGCCTGCCCGCCCGCCCGCCTGCCTGCTCGCTCGCCAGCCGGCCGGCCTGTCTGCCTGCTCGCACAGCGCTCGCTTACCCGTCCACCTACCCACCTACCCACCTACCCGTTTACCTGCCTGCTTGTGCCCGCTCACCTACCTGCTCGCACAGCGGCTGCCTACCCACCGCAACCGAACCACCGCTCAAGCGGGGCCGCACGCAACCGGGTCTGCTGATGGGCGGCGGCTTGAGCAGCGGACTTCCGCACAACCACGCCCACAGCGACGACTGGGGTGCCTTCTGGTCGGCGTCGACCGGCTGGCGGCGCGACGTCTACCTCCCCGACGCCGAGCACATGAGCTTCACGGACGCGCAGGCGCTGCTGCCCCGACTCGGCCGCGACGCCACCGCGATGATCGGCACCATCGATCCGGAGCGCAGCCTCGCCGCGCAGCGGGTGTACATCGCGGCGTTCTTCGACCTGCACCTGCGCGGCAGGCAGACCGCGGTCTTCGACCGGGCCGCCCACCCGGACGTGCTGATCATTCCTTGATCACCGGTTTCCTCGACAGGCCTGCCACGCCGCCGCCCGCTGCCCGCCGGTGTGCTGACCGTGGCAGGTCTGCCGGTGATCAGCGAGCGCCTCGGGGGCGGCCGCACCGCGCCCGGCGCGTTCGACCACCCCCGGTCCGGTCGCGGCCCGCACGGGGTGCACACCGGGTTCCAGAGCACCAGACCCCCCGCCGATCGGTGCGCCGCCCGTCCAACGGCCAGACTGGCCCCGGTCCCCACCAGCACCCGGACAGCGGAGCACCGATGACCCCCTGGTACCTCCTCGCGGCAGCGGCAGTGGCCGCCGCGGCCCTCCTCGCCGCCCTCCTCGTCCGCAGGACCCGCGGGCCGGGCGCGCTCCAGTCCTCACCCCCGGACGACTCGTGGCTGACCAGACCGCAACCGGGTGACATCTGGTGGGCCGACGTCCCCTTCCGCGACGGCGACGGGGCCAAGGTCCGCCCGTGCGTGGTCCTCCGCACCTACCCCAGGCGCGTGGACGTCCTCCGCATCACCAGCCAGGACAAGAGCGACCGCTTGGACCACCTGCGCATCCCGACCAGGTCCTGGGACCCGAAAGCGACCCACGACAGCTTCGTGGACCTCTCCGAACCGTTCCGCCTCGCCGACCGCGCCTTCACCCGCAAGGCCGGTCGCATCGCCTCGACCTCGTGGAAGACAGTCCGCGACCAGCACCCCACCGGCTGGGCGCGCTGACGAAGGCACCACGGCGATAACGAATGGGGACTCTGACGTGGTCCTGACGCGCTACCGGCTACGGTGGTCGCCGTGGTGACGACGTACGCGGCCAGCACGTTCCTGGCGACGATCCCGAGCCCTTCGCAGGGCGTCTGGCAGCTCGGCCCGATTCCGCTGAGGGCCTACGCCCTCTGCATCATCGCGGGCATCATCGTGGCGATCTGGTGGGGCGAGCGCCGGTTCGTCGCGCGGGGCGGTCCCGCGGGCGCGGTGACGGACATCGCGGTGTTCGCGGTGCCGTTCGGCCTGGTCGGCGGCCGTTTGTACCACGTGGCGACGGACTACCCGAAGTACTTCGGCGAGGGCAAGAACCCGCTGGAGGCGCTCGCGATCTGGAAGGGCGGCCTCGGCATCTGGGGCGCCATCGCGCTCGGTGCCGTCGGTGCCCTGATCGCGTGCCGCAGGCGGGGCATCCCGCTGCCCGCGATGGCGGACGCGCTCGCGCCCGGCATCGTGCTGGCGCAGGCCATCGGCAGGCTCGGCAACTACTTCAACCAGGAGCTCTACGGCGGTCCCACCACGCTGCCGTGGGGTCTGGAGATCTACGAGCGCGTCGACCCGGTGACCAAGATCAGGGACGACCTGGCCGGCGTGGCGATCGACCACACCCCGATCGACATCGTGCACCCGACGTTCCTGTACGAGCTGCTGTGGAACGTCGGCGTCGCCATCCTGATCGTGTGGGCGGACCGGAAGTTCCGGCTCGGCCACGGGCGGGTGTTCGCGCTCTACGTCGCCGGCTACACGGCGGGCCGGTTCTGGATCGAGCTGATGCGGACCGACCCCGCGACCCTGGTGTTCGGCCAGCGGATCAACGTGTGGGTGTCCGTCCTCGTGTTCATCGGCGCGGTGGTCGCGTTCGTCCTGGCGAAGAGCCGCGGTCCGCGCGAGGACCTGACGCTGATCCCGGCGTTCGACGCGGACAAGTCCGCCGCCGCGTCCACGCGCAGGACCGCGCACAAGACCACGCACAAGATCACGGACGAGACCGCGGACGGGACCGTCGCCGACCCCACCGACGCCGACCTGGCGGAGAAGGCGCACGGCGAGCCGGTCGTGAAGGCCGACCAGGAAGCCGTGACGGTGCCGGACACCAAGCCGGAGCCGGTCGCGAAGTCCGAGGAGAGGCCCTCCGAGGACATGCCGTCGGCGGAGAAGTCGGAGTAACGCGCCTACCATCCCCCCATGCGCATCCTCGTCGTCGAAGATGACGACCGGGTGGCTCGTGGGTTGCTCACCGCTCTGCGGCACGCGGGCTACGAGGTCCACCGGGTCGGCACGGCCGCTGCCGCGGTGAAGGCGCCCGCCGCCGACGTGGTGCTGCTCGACCTCGGCCTGCCCGACGGCGACGGCCTGGACGTGCTGCGCGAACTGCGTCGCCGCGAGGGCACGGCCGTGATCACCGTGACCGCCAGGGGCGAGGAGCGCGAACGCGTGCTCGGGCTGCGGGCCGGAGCGGACGACTACGTGGTGAAGCCCTTCGGCACCGCCGAGCTGCTGGCGCGCATCGAGGCCGTGCTGCGGCGCACCCGCACCGCGCGGGCGTCGTCGGGGTCGGAGCGGTCTCTGCGGTTCGGGCCGCTGGTCCTCGACGCGGCGACCCGCGTCGTGACGCTGCGGGACGTGCCGGTCTCGTTGACGCGCAAGGAGTTCGACCTGCTCGCGCTGCTCGTCGGCCGGGCCGGTGCGGTGGTCAGCCGCGACCTGATCGTCGACCAGGTGTGGCAGTCCCACTGGGAGGCGCCGTCGCGGACGCTGGACACCCACATCGCCGCGCTGCGCGGCAAGCTCGGTGACGGGGTGCGGATCGAGACCGTCCGCGGTGTCGGCTACCGCGTGGCCGAGGCCTGATGCTGCGGCGGCTGCTGGTCCTCATCGTGCCGCTGCTGGTCGCGCTGGTCGCGGCCCTGGGCGTGCCGCTGGCGTTCGCGGTGGTGCAGGGCGAGACGCAGGAGACCTACCTGGACCGGCTCGGCGACGCCAGCCGGTTCGCGTCCCTCGCGGAGAACGCGCTCGCGTCCAACCGGCTGACGGCGTTGCGCGGCGAGCTGGAGCGCTACGACGAGCTGTACGGCATCGCGGTCGCGCTGGTCGGCACCGACAACAGGGTCATCGCCGACTCCGGCACGCCCATCGACCTGTCCCAGCCGACCCTGGACGACGGGCTGAAAGCGGCGTTCGGCGGCTTCCGCGGCGACACCGACCAGACCGTGTGGCCGTGGGAGGACACCCGGCTGGTCGTGGTCGAACCCGTCGGCCGGGACAGCGAGGTCGTCGCGGCGGTCGTCACGGTCTCGCCGACCGACCGGCTGCGCTCCTCGGTGCTCCGCCAGTGGGGCATCCTCGGCCTCCTCGGGCTGATCCCGATGATGGGTGTCGTGCTGGTCGCGTGGCCCATGTCGCGCTGGGTGCTGCGTCCGGTCCGGCGCCTGGACGAGGCCACCGCCGCCGTCGCGGGCGGTCGCCTGGACACCCGTGCCGACGAGGTGGGCGGTCCGCCGGAGCTGCGGCGGCTGGCGCGCTCGTTCAACACGATGGTCGACGTCGTCAGCCGCGCCCTGCGCAGGCAGCGCGACTTCGTCTCCGACGCCTCCCACCAGCTCCGCAACCCGCTGGCCAGCCTCAGGCTCGCGGTCGACAACCTCGCGCCGCACGTGTCCGGCGACGGCCTGGAAGCACAGCGGATCGCCGTCGACGAGGCCGAGGAGATGGGCCGCGTCCTCGACTCGCTGCTCGCCGCGACCCGGCTCGACAGCGCCTCGGCGGCCGAGCCGGTCGAACTGGACGCCCTGATGGTCACGCACGTGCCCGCCTGGAGGGCGCTCGCCGGTCAGGCCTCCGTCTCGTTGCGGGTCGACGTGCCCTCGGGTCTCGTCGTGCAGGCGCCCCCCGGCGGCCTGGGCAGCGTCCTGGACGAACTCGTCGGCAACGCCGTCAAGCTCTCCGGCGGCACCGCCGTGACGATCGCCGCTCGGCCGGGGGGCCCCTGGGTGGAACTCCACGTGACCGACGACGGCACCGGCCTGTCCGCCGAGGAGCGCACCGAGGCGGTCCGGCGCTTCTGGCGCTCCACCCGGCACCAGAACATCGCGGGCACCGGCCTCGGCCTCTCCATCTGCGCCGAGCTGATCACCTCGGCGGGCGGCGAGTTCCGCCTGGACGCGGCCGAGCCCCACGGCGTCGACGCGGTGGTCCGCCTGCGCGCCTGACCCTCCCGCGCCGGGAGGCGGTCAGCGCTTGACCGAGCGGAACCAGCGCGCGGCGCCGGGGTGCAGCGGCACCTGGCCCGTGGCGATGCCGGTGCGGACGTTGATCCTGCCCGCCTCCGGGTGCTCGGCGGCGATGCGCGCGGACTCGGTGAACACGGTGCGCGTCACCACCTCCACCACGTCGTCGGACAGGGAGTCGATGGCCAGCAGCAGGTTCGGGACCGAGACCGTGTCGTTCGCGGCGACGTCGCCGTACGTCGTGGCCGGGATCGTGGCGGGGACGTAGGGGCCGCGGAACTCGACCGTCAGCGCCTGCGCCTCCTGGGCGAGCGGCACCAGGCGGATCGGGAACTCCTTGGCCACCAGGCCGCTGATCGCGGGCGTGGGGATGCCGGTGAGCGCCATGAACGCGTCGATCGTGCCCTTCTCCAGCTCCTTGGCGGAATCGGCGTGGGCCATGCGCACGTCGACCGCCCGCACACCCAGCAGCCGCAGGAGCCGCACCGCGGTGAACTCGGTGCCGGACTCGACCGGTCCGAGGGACACCCGGTGGCCCGCCAGGTCGGCGAACGTCCGGATCGGTGACGCCTCCGGGACGACCAGGTGCAGGAAGCTGTCGTAGAGCCTGCCGATGGCCTTGATCCCGTCCAGGTCCTCCAGGTGCGTCACCGAGTCCAAAGAGGACAGTCCGAGGTGGGCCTCGCCCGCCTTCAGCAGGCGGAGGTTCTCCACCGACGCGCTGGTGTCCCTGGCGACCACCCTCGTGTTCGGGAGCTGGTCGGCCAGCGCCTCGGCCAGCGCTCCGCCGATCTCGCGGAACACCGCGCCCGCCGGGCCCGTCGCGAGCACCAGCTCGGCCAGTTCCGGGGTGTCGGTCGACGTGCACGCGGCGACCGGCAGACCTGCCGCGAGGGCGGCCAGCAGCGCGGTTCGACGGCTGAGCGGCACGGACGGAGCGTACGCCGAGGTCTGGGTGAACGGCGCGTGCCGGACTCGTTACGTCAGATGAATCCCAAGTTTCCTCGGGAGTCCTTGTTGTACGGGGTGCCTGTGCCCAGGATCACGAACCAACCAATCCCGCCGTCCGCCCCCCATGGAGGAGACGTGGCAGCCAGCCCACCCGGAGCAGCAGTACGCAAGCCGCTCTACCGGCACCTCTACTTCTGGGTGCTGGTCTCGATCGTCCTCGGTGTCATCGTCGGTTACGCCTTCCCCGCCCAGGCCAGCGAGATGAAGTGGCTGGCGGACCTGTTCGTCGCGCTCGTCAAGGTCGTCATCGCGCCCACCATCTTCTGCACGATCGTCGTCGGCATCGCCGGACTCGGGAACCTGGCCAAGGCGGGCGGGCTGGCGCTCCGCACGATCCTCTACTTCACCGCCATGACCACGGTCGCGCTGGCCATCGGCCTCGTCGTCGTGAACCTGGTCCAGCCCGGACACCACGGCGCCACCATCCCGATCAAGGACGGCGTCGCCGACAAGACCCTCCAGGACGCGTCGAGCGCCGACACCGGCATCACCGGCTTCGTGCTCAGCCTCGTGCCGAAGTCGTTCGTCGGCGCCTTCACCGACGGCCAGCTGATCCAGGTCCTCGTGATCGCCGTGCTCGTCGCGGTCGCCGTGGCGGGCATGGGCAAGCGCGGCGAGAAGGTCGTGTCCGCGCTCGACACGTTCGCCAAGGTCATGTTCGGCGTCATCAAGATCGTCATGTACGCGGCCCCGATCGGCGCGTTCGGCGGCATCGCCTACACGATCGGCAAGTTCGGCGGCAGCATCCTCGGCAAGCTCGCCTGGCTGATGGGGTCGTTCTACGTCACCTGCGTGCTGTTCGTCTTCGTCGTCCTCGGCGGCGTCGCCTGGTACGCCGGGTTCAACATCTTCAAGTTCCTGCGCTACATCAAGGACGAGCTGCTGATCGTGCTGGGCACGTCGTCCAGCGAGACCGTCCTCCCGCGCATGCTCGTCAAGCTGGAGGCGGCGGGCGCGGAGAAGTCCGTCGTCGGCCTCACCATCCCCACCGGCTACTCGTTCAACCTCGACGGCACGTGCATCTACCTGACCATGGGCGCCCTCTTCATCGCCCAGGCCACCGGCACGGACGTCGGCCTCGGCACCCAGATCGGCCTGCTGCTGTTCATGCTGCTCGCCAGCAAGGGCGCGGCGGGCGTCACGGGCGCGGGCCTGGTCACCCTGGCCGCCTCCCTCCAGGCGTTCGAGGCCAACAGCGCCATCCCCGCGGTCGGCATCGCGCTCATCGTCGGCATCGACCGGTTCATGTCCGAAGCCCGTGCGATCACGAACGTCATCGGCAACGGTGTCGGCACCCTCGTGGTCGCCCGCTGGCAGGGCCAGCTGGACCGGGACCGGCTGCGCGAGGTGCTCGACAACCCGTCCAGCGTGGACGTCGACCACCTGATCGACCAGCAGAGCGGTGACGACGTCGACGAGGACGAGAAGCGCGCACCCGCCGTGGCGGGCGCCCACTGACCAACCGGCCGCGAGTCCCGCCGCCGCGCACACCCCACCCACGCAGCGCGGCGGCGGGGCTCGCTCTCCACGGGGCCGCCTCCGGGCGGCCCTGTTTTTTGTCTACAGCCGACCGTGGACCGCCTTCGCGCCTCGCCGTCCGTGACGCTGCGCTACCCGCTCGACCGATCGGTCCTGTTACCGCCCACTAACAGGGCCGCACACGCCCTGACCAGTACGGTTGTCCCGCTAGCCCCTGTGCGGCCACGTGTCGGCAACCTCTCACCGACGCGCGGGCGTCCGAACCCTCGGATATGCTGCGCTGTTGTAACCGGTTTCGAGGTGTAGGCCCACTGTCGTTCCGACAGCACGAATCGTTACGCGATCATGAGCAGGACCACCCATTGGAGGGTGATTCCACGTTTCGCGGCTGTTAAGGTCGCGTCAACACGCGGGCCACCGTCGTCCCGTGCCCAGAGACCGTTCGACAGGTCTGAGCACGAGGACATCGTTCTGCTACAGGACGACGAAGGAGGTCTGCGCTGTGATCTTCTCCGCCATCCCGGCCCCCCAGGGGCTCTACGACCCCACTGCGGAGCGTGACGCCTGCGGTGTGGCGATGGTGGCCGACATCGCTGGTCGGCGTTCGCACGGAATCGTGAACGACGCGCTGACGGCGTTGGCCAACCTGGAGCACCGGGGCGCCGCCGGGGCCGAGCCGACCAGCGGTGACGGAGCGGGCATCCTGCTCCAGCTGCCGGACGCGTTCCTGCGGGCCGTGGTCGACTTCGAGCTGCCGGAACGCGACGGCTACGCCGCCGGTATCGCGTTCCTCCCGCTCGACCCCGACGACCGGGCGAAGGCCGTCGCGATGGCCGAGCGGATCGCGGTCGAGGAGGGCCTGGTCGTGCTGGGCTGGCGGGACGTGCCCGTCGACCCCCTGGCCGCCGACGTCGGACCGACCGCGCTCTCCGTCGTGCCGCACTTCGCGATGCTGTTCGTGAGGTCGGAGGACGGCCACGAGGGCGTCGCGCTGGACCGCCTCACGTACTGCCTGCGCAAGCGGGTCGAGCGCGAGACCGCGTCCGCGAACGTGGGCGCGTACTTCCCGTCGCTGTCGGCCCGCACGCTCGTCTACAAGGGGATGCTCACGACCGGGCAGCTGCCCGTGTTCTTCCCCGACCTGCGCGACGAGCGCCTGGCGTCCGCCATCGCGCTCGTCCACAGCCGCTTCTCGACCAACACGTTCCCGTCGTGGCCGCTCGCGCACCCGTTCCGGTACGTGGCCCACAACGGCGAGATCAACACCGTGCGCGGCAACCGGAACCGGATGCGCGCCCGTGAGGCGCTGCTGCGGTCCGACCTGATCCCCGGCGACCTGACCAGGCTGTTCCCGATCTGCGACCCCGAGGGCTCTGACTCGGCGTCGATGGACGAGGTCCTGGAGCTGCTGCACCTGGGCGGTCGGTCGCTTCCGCACGCGGTCATGATGATGATCCCCGAGGCCTGGGAGAACCACGCCTCGATGAACCCCGCGCAGCGGGCGTTCTACCAGTTCCACGCCAGCCTGATGGAGCCGTGGGACGGGCCCGCGTGCGTCACGTTCACCGACGGCACGCTGGTCGGGGCGGTCCTGGACCGCAACGGCCTGCGCCCCGCCCGCTGGTGGCAGACGGCCGACGGCCGCGTGGTGCTGGCCAGCGAGACCGGTGTGCTGGACGTGCCGCCGAGCCAGGTCGTGGCCAAGGGCCGCCTCCAGCCGGGCCGCATGTTCCTGGTGGACACCGAGGCGGGCCGGATCGTCGACGACGCCGAGATCAAGTCCGGGCTGGCCGACGACCACCCGTACGACGAGTGGCTGCACGCAGGCCTGCTCCAGCTCGACGACCTCGCCGACCGCGAGCACGTGGTGCAGAGCCACGAGTCGGTCGTGCGCCGCCAGCTCACCTTCGGCTACACCGAGGAGGAGCTGCGCATCCTGCTCGCGCCCATGACGATCGGCGGCATGGAGCCGCTCGGCTCGATGGGCACGGACACCCCGGTCGCCGCGCTGTCGAAGCGCTCCCGGCTGCTCTACGACTACTTCGTGCAGAACTTCGCGCAGGTCACGAACCCGCCGCTGGACGCGATCCGCGAGGAGATCGTCACGTCGGTGTCGCGCGTGATGGGCCCGGAGCAGAACCTGCTCGACCCGTCACCGGTGTCCTGCCGGCACATCCAGCTCGACTACCCGGTGATCGACAACGACGAGCTGGCCAAGCTCATCCACATCAACGACGACGGTGACCTGCCGGGCTTCGCCTGCACGGTCCTGTCGGGCCTCTACGAGGTCGACGGCGGCGGCGAAGCGCTGGCGGCGGCGATCGAGCGGATGCGTCGCGAGGCGTCGGAGGCCATCGCGAACGGCGCTCGAACGCTCGTCCTGTCCGACCGCGACTCCGACCACCGGATGGCGCCGATCCCGTCGCTGCTGCTGGTCTCCGCGGTGCACCACCACCTGGTGCGCACCAAGGAGCGCCTGCGGGTCGCGCTCGTCGTCGAGACCGGCGACGCCCGCGAGGTGCACCACATCGCGGCGCTGCTGAGCTACGGCGCGGCGGCGATCAACCCCTACCTGGCTTTCGAGACGATCGAGGACCTGGTCAACACCGGCGCGATCACCGGCATCGAGCCGCGCAAGGCCGTGCGGCAGTACGTGTCCGCGCTGGTCAAGGGCGTCCTGAAGATCATGTCCAAGATGGGCATCTCGACGGTCGGCGCGTACACCGCGGCGCAGGTCTTCGAAGCCGTCGGCCTGTCGCACGACGTGCTCAACGAGTACTTCACCGGCACCGTGTCCAAGCTCGGCGGCGTCGGCCTCGACGTGCTCGCCGAGGAGGTCGCGATCCGGCACCGCCGGGCGTTCCCGGACAACCCGACCGACCGCTCGCACCGGCGGCTGGAGGTCGGCGGCGAGTACTCCTACCGCCGCGAGGGCGAGCTGCACCTGTTCACGCCCGAGACCGTGTTCCTGTTGCAGCACGCGACGAAGAACCGCCGCGAGGACGTGTACCGCAAGTACACGGAAGAGGTCGAGCGCCTCAACCGCGAGGGCGGCGCGCTGCGCGGGCTGTTCAGGTTCAGGACCGAGGGCCGCGCACCGATCCCGCTCGAGGAGGTCGAGCCGGTCGAGAGCATCCTGCGGCGCTTCAACACCGGCGCGATGTCCTACGGCTCGATCAGCCGCGAGGCGCACGAAACCCTTGCCATCGCGATGAACCGGATCGGTGGCCGCTCGAACTCCGGCGAGGGCGGCGAGGACACCGACCGGCTCTACGACCTGGAGCGGCGTTCCGCGGTCAAGCAGATCGCGTCCGGCCGGTTCGGTGTGACGAGCGAGTACCTGGTCAACGCGACCGACCTGCAGATCAAGATGGCGCAGGGCGCGAAGCCGGGCGAGGGCGGGCAGCTGCCGCCGAACAAGGTGTGGCCGTGGATCGCGCGCACGCGGCACTCCACCGCGGGCGTCGGCCTGATCTCGCCGCCGCCGCACCACGACATCTACTCCATCGAGGACCTCGCGCAACTGATCCACGACCTGAAGAACGCGAACGAGCACGCGCGGGTTCACGTGAAGCTGGTCAGCGAGCTCGGTGTCGGCACGGTCGCCGCGGGTGTCTCCAAGGCACACGCGGATGTCGTGCTGATCTCCGGGCACGACGGTGGCACCGGCGCCTCCCCGCTGAACTCGCTGAAGCACGCCGGCACGCCGTGGGAGGTCGGGCTCGCCGAGACGCAGCAGACGCTGATGCTCAACGGTCTTCGCGACCGGATCACCGTGCAGGTGGACGGCGCGATGAAGACCGGCCGCGACGTGGTGGTCGCGGCACTCCTCGGTGCCGAGGAGTACGGCTTCGCGACCGCGCCGCTGATCGTGGCCGGCTGCGTCATGATGCGTGTCTGCCACCTGGACACCTGCCCGGTCGGCGTCGCCACGCAGAACCCGGTGCTGCGTGAGCGGTACACCGGTCAGGTCGAGCACGTCGTCAACTACTTCCACTTCATCGCGAACGAGGTGCGGGAGCTGTTGGCGGAGCTGGGTTTCCGCACCCTCGACGAGGCGATCGGGCACGCCGAGATGCTGGACACCCGTCGCGCGGTCGGGCACTGGAAGGCGGAGGGCCTGGACCTCTCGCCGATCCTGGTCGTGCCCGAGCTGCCCGAGGGCGCGCCGCTGCGCCGCGTCCGCGAGCAGGACCACGGCCTCGACGTCGCGCTGGACCAGACCCTGATCCAGCTGTGCGAGGGCGCCCTGCTCGACGCGCGGCCGGTCAGCCTCGAGCTGCCGGTGCGCAACGTGAACCGCACCGTCGGCACGATGCTGGGCTCGATGGTGACCCGCCGCTTCGGTGGCGAGGGCCTGCCCGACGGCACGATCGACCTCACCTTCGGCGGGTCGGCCGGGCAGTCGTTCGGCGCCTTCGTGCC
>NZ_DBNGPQ010000126.1:0-115082 GCF_057122925.1 Umezawaea sp.
AGCGGGTGTTGGGCGCCTGCGCGGTGAAGTCCCGGCCGAGCAGGTCCGGCGCCTAGGCCGTCGCGGGGTCTGCGGTGGTGGTGCGGTGTCGACTGCGCAGCCGCAACCCGGCCAAGCCAATCCCGCGCATGACCCGCGCGACACGCTTGTGGTTGACCACGTGTCCGGCTTCGCGCAGTTCGGCGGTGATCTGCGGGACGCCGTAGGTGCCAGTCGACTCGCGGTGGACGACGCGGATACCTGCCGCCAGGCGGGCGTCTGCGGCGGCGCGGGTGACTCGGTCGGGCGCGGCGGCTTTCCAGTGGTAGTAGAGGATCGGGCGATCCCGATGACCTGGCACAACCGCTTGACGCCGTGGCGGCGTTGGTGGTCTGCGAAGAATTGGAAGCGGTTCACCAGCGCGTCTCCCCGGCGAAATACTCCGCCGCCTTGCGCTGGATGTCGCGCTCCTCCTCCAACTCGCGGATCCGTTTGCGCAGCGCGGTGTTCTCGTCCTCGGCCGAGCCTGGCGGCGATCCGGTCGTGGGGGTGGCGGCCGGTGAACCGGTGCGGTGACCGTCGTCGATCCGGATCCGGTTGCGGAGCGTCTCGTGGTTGATCCCAGGTCTTGGGCCACCGATTTGATCGTCACACCGGGTCGGGACCGGTACTGCGCGACTGCTTCGGCCCAAAACTCCGGTGGGCAGTGCTTCATCGCCATCTGCGCGGGACTCTGTCCACCCGGATCGTTGGGATCCAAGTGTGTCTGGTGTCCAACATCCGGGGTCAAGGCCCAGGTGAAGTCCCCTGCACGCGGCCGAGCGGACACGGGGCAGTCTGGCCGGAGCGGTGTTCCCAGCGACCACGGAGCCCAATACGGCGCTGGGGCCGTCGTCGATGCCTGCCGCGCCGCCGGGGTGACCCGGTCCGTGGGCGCGGTGGGCAGCTCCGCGGACGACGCGCCGCGGAGAGCCTCAACGCATCCTTCAAACGCGAAACCCTCCAGGGAGCCCAGACCTGGTCCAGTGCAAGGGAAGCACGGCTGGCCGTGTTCGGCTGGGCACACCGCCGCAACACCCGACGACGCCACTCCCACCTCGGCCAGCAGTCCCCGATCAACTACGAGAGCAGCCTGACGTCAACACCGGCTACGCTCACCCCAGCCGCACAACCCCGTGTCCAGCATCCGGGGCGAAGTCCCACCCGCGTCATGACGAGGTCTCGCCGGGATTCTGTCTCACCTGGTCGATTCGGGAGACAGGTTTGGCTGTGCGTTCTGGTCATCATCACCGATGAGCGCCGCGTTCCGCACCAGCGGACAGCGTCGCCGACGGAGTCGGGGGAACGGTCGACGTGTGCTCCTGACGCCAGGTTTGGGGCTCGTCGTGCCGCCGTCCTGGCTGTCGGAACCATCGTGCGACCGCACGTGGAAACGGACCGGAAGGGTGGGTCACACCCTTCCGGCCCGCTTCCCCCCCTTGTTCGGAATTCAGCAGGGTGGCGCGGTGACCGCGATCAGAACGGTGAGTTGCGGCCGGGCGCGCCGGGCTTGATGGACAGTGCCGACTCGTGCGCGAAGTCCGCTCTCTGTTGTCTCGTGGCGACGAAGACGAGGAACCACCGGTGGGGAGGTGTCGAGAGCTGGCAGAGGCTGCGGAGTGGCGGGTCGGTCGCGACGGTGCCGGAGTTGACGTGCGGGTTGGAGCAGGAGTTGGGGGTGGTCGAGGTGGGGTCCCTGTGATCGAGGATGCCGGTGGTGGTGCGGGGTGTGCGCATCGACGCGGGTCGACGTCGTCGTGGCCGGTGGCGGTGATGATGACAGTGGCGGTGGCGGTGGCGGTGACAG
Organism: Umezawaea sp.; assembly: GCF_057122925.1. Lineage (NCBI taxonomy): Bacteria > Bacillati > Actinomycetota > Actinomycetes > Pseudonocardiales > Pseudonocardiaceae > Umezawaea > Umezawaea sp. Next base: position 1,826 of record NZ_DBNGPQ010000126.1, read on the forward strand.
TGGCGGTGGCAGTGGCGGTGACGCGGTAGGTGTCGACCGACGTGGTGGTCGGGAGGGTGCAGGACGCGTCGGCATCGGCTTGTGTGACAGCGGAGGACTTCGGTTGACGCTGCGGCTTCACGGCTGACGTCGGGCCCGTGGTGATCAGCGTCCCCGCGAGCGTGGGCAGGACGGGCGGCGTCAGCATCCCGGCGACGTCTGGGCTCGTGGCGCATCGTCTCTCCTCCTCGCGACGGTGGGCTGTTCGTCGGAGGCAAGTCTTGACGGCGGCGTTCATCGAATCGGCATCATCACGTTCATCGCCGGGGCGGGCTGGGACCAGCTCCGGTATCAGGGGAGTGGGCTCATCTGGATCGTGTGGAGCCGGGTTTGTCCGCGTTCAGCGTGGAGCGGATCGCGTCCGCGTCCGGGTGGCCCAGTTCGTCGAAGATGGCCAGGGCGCGTTGCCAGTTGTCGTGGGCTTCGCCGATCGCGCCTGCGGCGTGGTGGCTGTCGCCCAGGTGGGCGATCGTCTCGGCCTCCGCCCATCGGTGGCCCAGGTCCCGGTAGAGCGCGGCGGCTCGTTCGTAGCACGCGATGCTCTCGTCGTGGTGTCCCAGGCCCTGGTGGGCGTGGCCGAGGACGTCCCAGGTGTCCGCGTCGCTGAACCGGTCGGCGATCTCCTCGTTGAGCCGCAACGCCTGTTCGGCGGCCTCCAAGGCCTGCTGGTGGTCGCCGCAGAGGTTGTGCCCCCAGGCGATGTTGTTGAGCGCTCTGGCCTGCCCGGACAGGTGGCCGATGTCGCGGAACAGGTCGAAGGCCCGTTCGGCGTGCGCCAGCGACGTCCGGTGTTCGCCCTGGCGGGAGTCGATCCAGCACAGGTCGAAGTGGACCCTGGCCTCGCCCGCGGTGTCCCCCGCGTCCCGGAACAGCCGCTGGGCGTGGCGCAGGTGCGCGACGGCGTCGGCGACGCGGTCAAGGTGGACGTGGACGCGACCGAGGCTGCGGTGGGCGTGCGCCTGGCCCAGGCTGTCGCCGAGGCGCCGGGCGGAGGCCAGTGCGGTGTGCTGGGCGGCGGCCCACGGTTCCCAGTGGCCTCGGCGTTCGACGAAGTAGGCCACCGCCCAGGCGAGCTGCCAGGCGTGGACGTCGAAACCGGTCGCCCCCGCTCGCTCGACGACCGCGAGGATCGCGGCCAACTCCTCGGTCAGCCAGCGCATCGCGTGCTCGTGGTCGGTGTGCTCGTCGACGACCGCACCGGGCAGGGCGGGCTGGATGGTGATCGGGTCTCGGTGGGCGTCCAGCAGCCGGTCCGCGGCGCGGGCGCTGTGCAGGTAGTGGTCGAACAACCGGTGCAGGGCCTGGCGCAGTTGGCCGGTGGTGTCGCGGTCGTGGGCCAGTTCGGCGGCGTAGGCGCGGAGGAGGTCGTGGCAGGCGTACCGGCCGGGCAGCTGCGCGGTGACCAGGCACGCGCCCGCCAGTTCGGTGAGCAGCGCGTGGGTCCGGCTGACGGTCTGCCCCGTCAGGCTGGCGGCCGCCCGCACCGTGACGTCCGGGCAGGGGTGGACGCCCAACAGCCGGAACAGCCGTTGCGCGGGGTCGCTGAGCTGCTGGTAGGACCACGAGAAGACGGCCCGCACGTCGGTGGCCGGGTCGTCGCCGCCCAGGGCGTCGAGACTGCCCTGGGCGGTGCGCAGCTCGGCGGCGAGCGCGGCCAGGGGGAAGTCGGGGTGGATCGCGGCGCGGGCGGCCACCACGGCCAGTGCCAGGGGCAGTGAGGCGCACCGGGCGATGATCTCGTCGACGGCCTCGGGTTCGGCCGCCAGGCGTTCCCGGCCGAGCCGCTGCGCGAGCATCTGCTGGGCTTCGGCCGGGTCGAACAGGTCGAGCACGACCGGCCGGGCTCCCTCCGCGGCGACCAGCCCGGACAGCACGCGGCGGCTGGTGACCACGACCAGGCAGCCGCGGCTGCCGGGTAACAGCGGGCGCACCTGGTCGGCGTCGTGGGCGTTGTCCAGCACCACGAGCACCCGCCGGTCCGCCAGCAGGCTGCGGTACAGGGCGGACCGGGCGGCGAGGCCGACCGGCACGCGCGGCGGCGGCACGTCGAGCGCCTCCAGGAATCCGAGCAGCACGTCGGCGGGCCGCACCGGCGACGCGTCGGGGTCGAAGCCGCGCAGGTTGACGTACAGCTGCCCCTCCGGGAAGTGGTGGCGCACGCGCTGTCCCCAGTGGACGGCCAGGGCGGTCTTCCCGATCCCCGCCATGCCCGCTATCGCGGTGACCACCGTGTTCGCCCCGTCGGGCAGCACCTCGTCGAGTTCCTTCAGGTGCCGGACGCGGCCGGTGAAGCCGATCACGTCGACGGGGAGCTGGGCCGGGACCACCCGTGCGGCCGCGGGCCGGGGCGGGGTGGGCTCGGCACCGCTCGCCTCGTCCCTGAGGATGGCGGTGTGCAGCTCGCGCACCCCGGCACCGGGTTCGAGCCCCAACTCCTCGGCGAGCACCCCGCGCAGCCTGCGGTACGCGTCGAGCGCCTCCGCCTGCCGCCCCGACCGGTGCAGCGCCACCATGAGCTGCCCCACCAGCCGTTCCCGGAGCGGGTTCGAGGCGACCAGCTCGGCCAGTTCGCCGACCAGCTCGGCGTGGCGGCCGAGCCGCAGCTCCAGGTCGACGCACTCCTCGATCGCCGCCCGCCGCTGCTCGTCGAGCCGGGCGGCGGCGGCCTCGAACGTCCTGCCGGTCAGCCCGGCCAGCGCGGGTCCGCGCCACAGCCGCAGTCCCGCCCTCAGCTCGGCCGCGGCCCGACCGGTCTCGCCCTCGGCGTTGTGCCGGTGCGCCTCGTCGACGTGGGCCAGGAAGAGCCGGGCGTCCAGCGTGCTCGCGCCCAGCCGGAGCCGGTAGCCGCTGCCCTCGGCGGCGATCGTGGGTGTCACGGCCGGGTCGGGGTCGCGCTCGCCGCCCTCCAGCAGCCTGCGCAGCGCGGAGACGGTGTTCTGCACCTGGCGCTTGGCGGTGGTGGGTGGACGTTCGTCCCAGACGGCGTCGATGAGCGCGTCGAGCGGGACGACGAGGTCGGCGTTGAGCAGCAGCGACGCCAGCAGCACCCGTTGGCGCCGTCCGGTGAGGCTGACCGGCCTGCCGCTCGCCGAAACCTGTAGGGACCCCAGAACGTGGAACTCCACTGCGCCTCCGCGGCGGGCATCGTGTCTCCGGTGGCACACATCCTAGTGAGGCTTTGTTAGGTGCGGGCCGACTGTGCTCTTCTGGTCCGGTGAGACCGGAGGACATCGAGCGGGCCCGCCCGGTGATCGAGGAGTTCACCGCGGACGTGTTCGGCGGGTTCGCCCGTCGTGACCAGCGGGCCAAGGGCGAGTTGTACGTGCGCGGGTTGCTGCTGGACGGCAGGCGAAAGTCCATGCAGCCCATGGCGGACCGCCTCGGGGTGGACCACCAGCAGTTGCAGCAGTTCGTCACCACCTCGACCTGGGACCACGCGCAGGTGCGGCGCAGGGTGGCGGTGCGGGCACAGGAGTTCGTCGCCCCGGACGCCTGGGTGGTCGACGACACCGCGTTCCCCAAGGACGGGCACGCCTCCCCCGGCGTGGCGCGGATGTACCGCGACGCCAGGGGAAGGACCGCGAACTGCCAGGTCGGGGTCAGCGTGCACGCCGCCGCCGACCGGGCCTCCGCCGCGGTGGACTGGCGGCTGTTCCTGCCCCGGTCCTGGGACGACCACACGACCGACGACCGGGAGCACGCCGAACGGATCCGGGCCAGGAGGGGCCGGTGCGCGATCCCCGACGACCAGCGGCACCGGGAGAAGTGGCTGCTGGCGCTGGACATGCTCGACGAGGTCGTCGGGGACTGGGGGCTGCCGCCGCTGCCGGTCGTCGCGGACGCGGGCTACGGCGACGCCCCCGAGTTCCGGCAGGGGCTGACCGACCGCGGCCTGGCCTACGTCCTGGCCGTCACCCCGACCGCCACCGCGGCGGGGACCCCGCGCCTGCCCGAGTCGGACCTCACGACGCTGGTCGTGGCCGCGGGCCGGTCGACCGGGCGGTTCGTGGCCCTCAGGCGGGGTGTTCCCGAGGGCGTGGAGAACCCGACCGGCCGGACGCGGTCGCGGTTCCTCGCGCTGCGGGTGTGCCCCACGTCCCGCACCGGCGAGCGCCTCCCGGAGTGCTGGCTGCTCGCGGAGTGGCCGACCGGAGCGGCCGAGCCCACCGGCTACTGGCTCTCCACGCTGCCCGCCGACACCGCGCTGCGGGACCTGGTGCGCCTGGCGGCGGTGCGGTGGCGGATCGACCACGACTACCGCGAGCTCAAGGACGACCTCGGCCTGGACCACTTCGAGGGCCGTTCCTGGCTGGGCTGGCACCGCCACGTCACGCTCGCCTCGGTCGCCCAGGCGATCCGCACCACGCTCCGCCACACCCCTCCGCGGACCTGATCCCCCACCGCAGGCCCGAAAACGGGACTCCGTGCCGCGGGAAGTCGGGCCGCACACCGTTTTCCCGATGGCGGGCGCCGCGCACCGGGCCGTCAACTGAGATCATGACCCGTGGTGCGACAACACCCACGAGAGTTGACGAACTGGTATACTTCGCACCTCCGTTCGAGGAGGACGTGCATGCCGGACGAAGCGTCCGAGGGGAACGCGGAGGCCGTTGAGCCCCTCGCCGCCAGGGTCGACCACCTCTTCCAGACCATCAAACCCCGTGGTGGGCGCGAGTACTCGTTCGAAGAGGTGGCCGAGGCGATCCGGACCCGTGGCGGTCCGACTATTTCCGCGACCTACATATGGCAATTGCGGCGCGGTCTGCGGAATAATCCGACCATGAAGCACGTCGAGGCGCTCGCCGGGTTCTTCGGCGTCCCGCCCGCGTACTTCTTCGACGACGACACGACGCACCGCATCGACGCTGAGCTAGCGCTGCTCACCGCCGTGCGGGACAGCTCGGTGCGGCAGATCGCGCTGCGCGCCTCGGGACTGTCGGCCAAGAGCCTCGTCGCGATCACCGAGATGGTCGAGCGCGTGCGCGAACTGGAGGGCCTGCCGGATCTTCCGGAGCCGGACCTCTGACAAGCTCGGCCACTGACCTGGGGGGCACCATCACCGTCAGTCTTCGGCGACTGCGCCGTCGCTGTGAGCTCATCGCGTCGACGCTGCCGCTGCCTCGACCGTTCGACGTCCGGGTGCTGTGCGAACTCGTGGCGGAGCGCAGATCGCGGGCCATCATCCTGGTGCCGACGAGCGACTTCCCCGACGTGATGGGGATGTGGGTCGCGACCGACACCATGGACCTGATCCTGTACGAGCAGGCCACGACACCTCCGCACCAGGACCACATCATCCTGCACGAGCTGAGCCACCTGCTCTGCGACCACTTCCGCGACACCCTGCCCGAAGCCGACCACATGCGCTCGCTGATGCCGGACCTCGACCCGGCGATGGTCCGCCGCGTGCTGGAGCGCACCGGCTACAGCGCGGAGGAGGAGCGGGAAGCCGAACTGCTCGCCACGCTCATCGCGCACCGCGCCGCACGGGCCGGGGACGGTGAACGGACGGGGACCGCGCTGGACGACCGGGTCGGCGACGCGCTGTTCTGGCCGGAGGCTCCCAGGCGTGGGTGAAGCGGCACGGGTGTACGGCCCGCCGTTCCTGGCGTGGGTGGCGCTGATCGGCAGGCTCGCGATCTACCGGGTGCGCGACCCGGCGGAGGACCGGAGCAAACGCCTCGTCCTGACGTACCTGGGGGCGCTGGCCATCTCCTTCACCCTCCAGGCGCCCGGCTGCTACGAGGCGGCGGGTGACCTGCTCGGCATCCCCAACGCCGCGAAGCCGTTGAGCCACTGGACGGTGCTCGTCGCCGCGTGGGCGGCGCGGAACCTGCTGGTGTGGATGCGCGAGGGCGGTGAGCCCGTCCGCCTGTCGTGGCGCCTGCGGTTCCTGGTGGCGGGGTCGGTGGTCGGCACGGGCGTGCTGTTCCTGCTCGCCGACACCCCGGTGAACGACGTGAGGTACAACGCCCTCTACGGGGCCGAACCCCTGGTGCTGGAGTACTGGCTGGCCTACCTGGTCGGTCTGATGCCCGCGCTGCTGGACCTCGCCCGGCTGAGCTGGGTCAACCTGTGCGACGCCGAGCGGCCCGCCGTCCGGCTGCGCCTGTGGATGAGCACGGTCGGCGTCGTGGCGATCATCGCCTACCACGTCCACAAAGGAATGTTCTTCCTCTCCCGGCGGTTCGACCTGCCGTACTCGAACACGTTCACCGCCGTCATGGACAAGTACCTCACGCTCGTCGCGTTCGTGCTGGTGCTGCTGTCGGCGTCGCTGCCGCGGCTGCGGGTGAGCGGTGACGGCGCGGTCGCCGGGTGGCTCCACCGGTTCACGACCTACCAGCGGTTGAGGCCGCTGTGGCTGGCGCTCTACCGGGCGAACCCGCAGATCGCGCTGTCGCCGCCGCGCTCGGCGCTGCTGGAGCGGCTCGACCCGCGCGACATCGACCTGCGGCTGTACCGCAGGGTCGTGGAGATCCGCGACGGGCGGCTGGCGCTGCGGCCCTACCTCGACCCGGACGCGGAGGCCCGCATCCGGGCGCGGGCCGTCGAGGAGGGGAAGACGGGCCACCAGCTGGACGCGGCCGTGGAGGCCGAGGTCCTGGCCGCCGGGCTGCGGGCCCGGTCGGCCGGTGAGCCACCGCCGAACGGGCCACCGCACGCCGCGATCCACGGCGGCCGGGACCTGGACAGCGACACCGAGTTCCTGGCACGGGTCGCGGACGCCTACGCCGCGACCCGCTCGGCTCGGCCGCGCGGGGGGACGTCCGCGCGGTCCCGGTGAGCGGGGCCACCGCCCACCCACCGACTCGGTCGAACGTCCGCGGCGTCCGGCTGAGCGGAACCCTCCGCGCCTCCTTCCGGCTCCACCGCGGTCGCACGGGACACGTCCGCGGCGTCCGGGCGGGGCGTCCGGCTGAACGGGCCGCCGAACGCGGCCACCGCTCACCCCACCGGCTCCGCCGCGGCGGCGCGGGGGAACGTGCGCAGGGTTCGGCTGAGGGTGGTGCCGAGTGCGGTCACCGCCAGACCGCCCGCGCAGACGAGGACCGCCGTGTGCTGGCCCGCGCCCATGACCAGGCCGCCCACCAGTGGCCCGAGGACGGCCGCGCCGCCGCCGCAGAGACCGGCCAGGCCGCTGAGCCTGCCGCGCATCTCGTCCGGCGTCACCACCAGCTGGTAGGTCATGATGACCGTGTTGGCCACGGGCGCGAACAGCGCGGCACCGGCCAGCAGGAGCCCCATCGGCAGGCCTGCGGGCACGAACGCCATGAGGGCCGTCATCAGCGCGGCGATCCAGCTGAAGCCGATGATGATCACCGACGGCGGCAGGGCGGCGTGCAGCCTGCCCGCCAGCACCGCGCCGAGCAGGCCGCCCGCGCCGACGCACGCCATGGTCAGACCGATCTGGCCCGCGCCGACCTGCTGCTCGCCCGACGTCGCCAGCACCACGATGATCAGCGCGCCGAACGCGGTGTTGGCCATGACCATCCACACCATGGTGGTCCGGATGACCCGGTGGCCGATCAGCCAGCGGGCGCCCTCCACGAGGTCGCCGCCGACGCTGGTCTGCTCGGTCCGCTCGCGGGTGCGCGGCGGCAGGCGCAGGAACAGCAGCGCCACCAGGGAGAACGCCAGCATGAGCGCGTCGGCGAGGAACGGGATCGTGCGGTGCCAGGCGAACAGGAACCCGGCGAGCGCCGGTCCGAGCAGCGTGGCGATGAACGGCCGTGCGGTGTTGCGCGCCACCGCGTCACCGAGCTGGGACTCCGGCACGACCTGCGCGAGCGTGGCGTGCTCGGCGGGTTCGAACACGGAGCTGAGCGCGCCCTCGACCACCGCGACGACCAGCACGTGCGGGAACGAGTAGGCGTCCAGCAGCAGCGCGACGCCGATGCTGGCGAGGCCGACCACCCTGATCGCCTGGCACAGGACCATCACGCGCTTGCGGTCCCACCGGTCGGCGATCACCCCCGCGGGCACGTTGGAGGCCATGTGGGCCGCGGCGACCGCCGCCGCGACCAGGCCCATCTGCCACGGGGCGCCGCCGACCGCCAGGATCAGCAGTGGGAAGGCGACGAACGTGATCTCGGTGCCGAGTTCGGAGAAGAGCAGGCTGCTCCACAGGATGTTGTAGTTCCGGTTGCGGGACAACCGGGTGGGCGTGTCGGCCGTGGTCGCGACCACCGGGGACCTCACTTGTCCTTGTCGTAGCGGCGGGCGAGCCTGCCGGTGACCTGCAACAGGTCTATCTCCCCCGAACGGGGGTCGCGGAGGAACCGGCCGTCGAACCGGGTCGAGCCGGTGAGGACGAACCGCAGTTCGCCCAGGAACTCCAGCCGGTCGCCGGTGGTCGTGGCCAGGCCGCCGTCGGCGTGCCGGACCACGGTGAGGTCCAGGGGGCCGTTGGCGAACCGGCCGACGCACGCGGTCGGCCCGTGGCCCGGAACCGGTGGTGAGGACGGCGTGGGGTGGTCGGGGACGTCGACGTCGAGCGTGCGCAGCAGCCGTTCCCACAGGTCCCGTCCGGTGGCGGAGTTCGTGGTCAACGCGACGACGTCGCCGGTGCGCGGGTCGGTCCGCAGGTGGCACGAGGTGCCGTCGCCGGACCCGTCGTGCCCGAACCAGTCGCGGTAGGCCGCCCAGCCGAGGCCCCAGCCGTCGGCGATGCCGTACGGGCCGATCGGCAGGTCCGCCACCTGGTCGACGAACATCGGCGCCAGGTCGTCCACGCAGGACGCGGCGAAGGCCACGAGGTCCGCCGCGCTGAGCGCCAGGCCGCCGTTCGGCGCCTCGACCGGGATCGCGGACTGCTCCTCGATCCGCGTGCCGCCGAACGAGTGCCCGACGGCGACCGGGCGCGCGGCCGCCGGTCCCCCGACGAACGCGGGCTCGACGCCGAGCGGTCGCAGCAGGATCGACGTGACCGCGTCCTCCCACGACATCCCGGTGGCGTCCTCGACCAACTGCCCGACGACGGTGTAGCCGACGTTGGAGTAGGAGAACGCGGACCCCGGCCGGTGCACGAGGTCGGCGGCCCCGCAGTGCCGAGCGACCCACGCGCGCCGGTCGCTGGTGTGCTCGGCGTCCTCGTCGATGTTGGACGCGAGGCCGCTGGTGTGCGTCAGGAGCTGCCGCAGGGTCCAGCCCTGCGGCAGCCGCTCGTCCAGGTGCAGGTCGCCGTCGTCCACGAGCAGCATCGCGAGCGCCGCCGTGAACGGCTTCGTCAGCGACCCCAGCGGGAACGCGGTGTCGTCGGCGATCCCGTCCCCGTGGCGGGACACCGCCGTCCGGCCGCCGAGCCGCACCGCGAACTGGGCTCCGGGCACCCCGGTGGCGGTCGCGAGCCCGGCCAGGTCGGTCTCGACCGATGTCGTCATCGTTCCTCCAGGTGGGCGGCGACGGACCGCAGCGCGCTGCGGAAGTCCTCCGCCACGCGGCGCACGGTGGACGGTTCGTGGACGGTGCCGGAGAAGTACCACTCGAACGCGAGCACGCCGTCCCTCGCGGCCCCGACGACCTCGACCAGGTGGGTGCGCGGTCCGGCCGCGTCCTGCTCGCTGCCGATGGGGTCGCGGAAGGCGTGGTAGAGCGCTCCGGGCCCGGTGGACGGCGTTGCGCCGACCTGGCCGTGGTAGTTGAACAGCACCTCGGACTTGCCCGGCAGGTCCGGCGTGCCCCGGAGCCTGCGCAGCAGGCCGTGGCCGAGGCCCTTGCCGGGGACGGCGCGCAGCGTCCGCCGCACGGCCTTCACCGCCGCGGGCCACGGGCCGGACGGCACGTCGAGCACCACCGGGTACTCGGAGGTGAACCAGCCGACCGTGCGGGACAGGTCGATCCCGTCGAAGATCTCCTCGCGGCCGTGGCCCTCCAGGTCGATCGCGACCCGGTCGTCCCCGGTCCACCGGCCGATCGCCGACGCCAGCGCGGTCAGCAGCACGTCGGTGACCGACGTCCGGAACCGGGCGGGCACCTCCCGCAGCAGCGTCGCGGTCTCGGCGGCGGTCAGCGCGACCGACACCGTGCCGGTGGAGCCCGCGGTGTTCGGCCCGTCCCCGTCGACCGGCAGCGGGGCCGCCGCCGGGAGCGCCGACCAGTAGCCGATCTCGTCGTCCACGCCCCCGGCGGCCACGTGCCGGTCGAGCAGGGACGCCCAGCGCTGGAACGACGTCGTCTTGGCCCCCAGGTCCACGGGCCCGCCCGCGAGCGCCTGGCCGTAGGCCTCCTCCAGGTCCTCGGTGAGGATCCGCCACGACACCGCGTCCACCACGAGGTGGTGCGCGGTCAGGAACAGCCACGGCCGCTCACCGGGGCCGAAGTCGAACAGCCGCGCGGCGAGCAGCGGCCCGTCGGTGAGGTCCAGGCCCGATTCGGCGTCCGCCGCCGCCTTCTCCGCCGCCACCAGCCGGTCGGCCGGGTCGGCGGCGGACAGGTCGATCCGGCGCAGCGACTCGGTGTGCTCCACGGCGGCGTTGTGCTGGCGCCACCCGTCCGGTCCCGGCTCGAAGCGCATCCGCAGCGCGTCGTGGTGCCGGACCAGCGCGGTCAGCGCCTGCCGCAGCGCGGGTTCGTCCAGCTCACCGGTCAGCTCGACCAGGGTCGACTGGGTCAGCCGGTGCGGGGGCGTCCGGTAGACGTCGAAGAAGTCGTGCTGGATCGGCGTGAGCGCCACCGGACCGTGCACGGGTGCGCGGTCGGCCGTGCCCGGCGCGTCCGGTGTGGCGACGCGCGCGAGCTGCGCGATCGTCTGGTTGAGGAACAGGTCCTTCGACGAGAAGCGCACACCCGTCCGCCGGGCCCTGGCCACGACCTGGATGCTCAGGATCGAGTCGCCGCCCAGCTCGAAGAAGTTGTCCTCCACGCCGACGCGGGCCGGGTCGACGCCGAGCACGTCGGCCCAGATCCCGACCAGCGTCGTCTCGGTCTCGTCGCGCGGGGCGACGTGGGCGGTCCCGGTGGCGGCGCCGTCCGGGGCGGGCAGCACCGCGCGGTCCACCTTGCCGTTGACCGTCAGGGGGATCCGGTCGAGGGCGACGAAGAACGCGGGCACCTGGTAGGCGGGCAGCGACCGCTTGGCGAAGTCCCGCAGGTCGGCCGCGGACGGCTCGCCGCCGGGTGTCGGCACCACGTAGGCCACCAGCCGCGGGACGCCCGCGAGGTCGTCGCGGACCACCGCGGCGACCTGGGAGACCTCCGGGTGCCCGGCCAGGACGACCTCGATCTCCCCCAGCTCGATCCGGAAGCCCCGGACCTTCACCTGGTCGTCGGAGCGGCCGAGGTACTCGACCGACCCGTCCGGCAGCCACCGTCCGAGGTCGCCCGTCCGGTACATCCGCGTGCCTGCGGGACCGAACGGGTCGGCGGTGAACCGCCCCGCGGTCAGACCGGGCCGGTCCAGGTACCCGCGCGCCAGCTGCACGCCCGCCAGGTACAGCTCGCCCGCCACGCCCACCGGCACCGGCCGCAGCGACGCGTCGAGCAGGTAGGCGCGGGTGTTCCACAGCGGACGGCCGATCACCGGCCGGTCGTGGCCGGTGATCTCGCAGCCCAGCGCGTCGACCGTGACCTCGGTCGGGCCGTAGTAGTTGTAGCCCGTGGTGGCGGTGCTGTCGCGCAGCTCGCGCCACAGCGCCTCGCCGACGGCCTCGCCGCCGAGCATGAGCACGCCGGGGACGTGCGTGCTCGGGTCGAGGAGCCCGGCGGCCACCAGTTCACCGGCGTAGGTCGGCGTCAGGTCGAGCACGTCGATCCGCCGCCGCGCGACGTAGTCGACCAGCTCGTCCGGTTCGCGCCGCAGGTCCTCCCCGATCACGTGCAGCTCGTGGCCGTCGAGCAGCCACAGCACGCCCTCCAGCGAGGTGTCGAACGAGAACGCGGCGGTCACCGCCATCCGCATCCGCCCGGTCGCCTCGCGGCGGACGAGTTCGGCGCGGTGGTCGAGGAACAGGTTGGTCAGGCCGCGGTGCTCGACGACGACGCCCTTCGGCGTGCCCGTGGAGCCGGACGTGTAGATCACGTACGCCGGGTTCTCCGCCCGCGCGCGGGGTTCGGGGTCGGTCGCCGGGTACCCGGTGCGGGCCTCGCCCCCGGTCAGCACGAGCACGGGTTTCGCGTCGTCCAGCATCAGCGCGACGCGCCGCGCGGGCAGGTCGGGGTCGATCGGCAGGTAGGCCGCGCCCGCCTTCCAGACCGCGAGCACCGAGACGACGAAGTCGGTGGTGCGCGGGCACCGGACGCCCACCACCGACTCGGGTCCGGCGCCGCGCTCGACGAGGTGGTGGGCCAGCCGGTTCGCGCGCTCGTTCAGCTCGGCGAACGTCAGCGTGGCGTCCGGTCCGACCAGGGCCACCTCGTCCGGGGTGGCGGCGGCCTGCCGCTGGAACACCGCGGTCACCGACTCCCACCCGTCCGGGTGGTCGGTCGCGTTCCACTCCTCCACGACCCGGCGGTGGTCGGCCTCGCCGAGCAGCGGCACGTCCAGCAGCGGCCGGTCCGGGGTCGCGGCGACCGAGGCCATCAGCCGCACCAGGTCGCCCGCCACGCGGTCCACCGTGGACTCGTCGAACAGCGTGGTGCTGTAGCCGATGGCCAGCCCGAGTTCGCCGTCCCGGTCGAAGTAGTCGAACGTCAGGTCGTGGCTGACGTCGTCGCCCACGACCGGTTCGGGCTCGGCCCGCAGGCCCGCCAGGTCGGGCGCGTGCGACGGCGTGTTGTCCAGCACGACCATGACCTCGGCCAGCGGGTTGCGGCTCGGGTCGCGCTCGGGGCTGACCAGGTCGACCAGCCGTTCGAACGGGATGCCGTCGTGGGTGAACGCGCCGAGCACGGTGTCGCGCACCCGGTCGAGCAGGCCGGTGAACGACAGCGCCTCGTCCACGTCGGACCGCAGGACGACCGTGTCGACGAAGAAGCCGACCACGCCCTCCAGCTCGGCCCGAGCGCGGCCGGAGGACGCCGTGCCCACGGTGATGTCCCGCTGGCCGCAGTACCGCGCGAGCAGCAGCTTGGTCACGGCGAGCACCACCATGAACACCGTGGCGCCCCGGTCGCGGGCCACCGCCTTGAGCGCGTCCACGACGTCGGCGGGCAGGTCCACGAACCGCGCCGCTCCCGCCGACACCCGCACGGACGGGCGCGGGTGGTCGACCGGCAGCGCCAGCGGGGTGACGCCCGCCAGCCTCTCGCGCCAGTGGTCCAGGTGCCGGTCGGCGTCGGGGCCCGCCAGGCGGTCGCGCTGCCAGGCCGCGTAGTCCGCGTACTGGATCGGCAGCGCCGGGAGGTCGGCCCGCTCGCCGCGCACGGCGGCGGAGTAGCAGACCCCGAACTCGTCGGCCAGCACGCCCATCGACCAGCCGTCGGTGGCGATGTGGTGCATGACCAGGGCGAACACGTGCTCCCGCGCGCCGAGCCGGAACAGGGTGGCGCGGAACAGCGGCCCGGTGCGCAGGTCGAACGTCCTCGACGCCTCCTCCCGGAGCCGTTGCCGCAGAACGGGTTCCGCCGCGCCGGTCAGGTCGACCTCGGCCACGTCGGCGTCGACGGCGGGCCGGATCACCTGCACGCCGAGGCCGTCCACGTCGGTGAACGTGGTCCGCAGCGCCTCGTGCCGCCGCACCAGCGCGGTCAGCGCGGCGCGCACGGCGGCCGGGTCGAGGTCGCCGTGCAGGCGGTAGCCGAACACGGTGTTGTACTCGGTGCTGTCGGGCTCGAAGTCGTTGAGGAACCACAGCCGCTGCTGCGCGAACGACAGCGGCAGCGGCCCGGACCGGTCGATCGGCGTGATCGGCGCGTCCGCGGGGTCGTCCACCGCCAGCGCCGCCGCGAACGACTCGATGGTCGGGGTGTCGAAGAGCTGGCGCGGCGACGGGGCGCCGCCCAGCACCGCGCGCACCCGCGACACGATCCTGATGCTGCGGATCGAGTCGCCGCCCAGGTCGAAGAAGTCGTCCAGCACGCCGATCCCGGCCGGGTCGAGCCCCAGCACCTCCGCCCAGATCGCCGCCACGGCCGTCTCGGCGCGGGTGCGCGGCGGCACGTGCTCGACACCGCTGCCCAGCGTGCCGACGTCGTCGGGCGCGGGCAGCGCGCGGCGGTCGACCGTGCCGCTGGGCGTCAGGGGCAGCGCGTCCAGCCTCACGTACGCCGTCGGCACGGCGTGGGCGGGCAGCCCGGCGGCGGCGTGGGCCTTGAGGTCGGCCACGTCCACGGTGTCGCCCTCGGGGACGAGGTAGCCGACGAGCCGGACGTGGTCGCCGTCGCGGATCACGGCCGCCGCGGCGGCGGCCACGCGGGGGTGGCGGACCAGCACGGACTCGACCTGGCCGAGTTCGACCCGGAAGCCGCGGACCTTGACCTGGTCGTCGGCCCGGCCGACGAACTCCAGGTTCCCGTCCGGCCGCCACCGCGCGACGTCGCCGGTGCGGTACACCCGGCCGCCGGGCCGGAACGGGTCGGCGGTGAACCGGGCCGCGGTCAGCTCCGGCCGGTTCCAGTACCCGCGCGCCACGCCGTCGCCGCCGATGAGGACCTCGCCCGCCACGCCGATCGGCACCGGCCGGTCGTGGCGGTCCACCACGTAGGCGGTGGTGTTCCACAGCGGCGTGCCGACGGGCACGAACGGCACGTCCGTCGGCGTCCCCGCCGTCACCCGGTAGGCCGTCGAGTCGACCGTGGTCTCGGTGGCGCCGTAGGCGTTCACGACCACGGTGTCCGGGCCGACGCCCGCCAGCACCTCCAGCGAGTCGGCCGAGGGCCAGCCCTCCGAGCCGACCATCAGCACCCGCAGGCCGGTCAGCCGACGGCCGCGCGAGCCCGCCTCCTGCACGATCGCCCTGGCCAGCGCGGGAACGGTGACCAGGACGTCGGCCGCCGTGCTCTCCAGCAGGTCGACCAGCACGCGGGGATCGGCGACGTCGAGCGCCGGGACCACCACCATCGAGCCGCCGAAGAGGGCCGACAGCAGGAAGTCCGAGAAGAACAGGTCGACCGACAGGCTCGACACCGACAGCGTGCGGGGCAGCGCCCCGGTCAGGCCGTAGCGCTCGTCCCACGACCGCACCATGTGGTGCACGCTGCCGTGCTCCACCATCACGCCCTTGGGCCGCCCGGTCGAGCCGGACGTGTAGACCACGTAGGCGAGGTCGTCGGTGGTGACCGCGGTGCGCGGCGCGGACGTGGGCAGCCCGGACAGGTCCACCTCGTCGACCAGCACCACCGGGGTGTCCGGAGTGGACACCAGGTGGGCGTGGCGGCGGTGGGACACCACGACCTCGGGCGCGGCGTCGGTCAGCATCGCGGCCAGCAGCGCGGCCGGGTAGTCCGGTGCGAGCGGTACGAACGCGCCGCCCGCCTTGAGCACGGCCAGCAGCGCCACGACCGCGTCGACCCCGCGGTCCAGGCAGACCCCGACCAGCGAGCCCGGTCGCACGCCGAGCCCGACCAGGTGGTGGGCGAGCCGGTTCGCGCGGGTGTCCAGCTCGGCGAAGGTCAGCCGGTCCGCCCCGCACACGACCGCGACCGCGTCGGGGTCGGCCGTCACCTGCTCGGTGAAGAGGTCGTGCACGAGGCGGGCCGGAGGAGCGGGGACGACGGTCCCGCCCCAGCCGTGCAGGAGCAGGTCGCGCTCCTGGTGGGTGAGCACCGGCAGGTCCGCCACGCGCGTCCCCGGGTGCTCGGCGATGGCGCCGAGCACCGTGACGAGGTGGCCGAGCACCCGCTCGGCGGTCGACTCGTCGAACAGCGCGGGGTCGAAGCCGAGGGACAGGCGCAGTTCGGCGGCGGCGTGCGCGGTGACCGTGAGGGCGTAGTTGGTGCGCTCGTCACCGCGGTAGTCGCGGACCGCGAGGCCGTGGCGGGACGCGGCGTCGGCGTCGTACGGGTAGTTCTCGAACACCACGATGCTGTCGAACAGCGCCGTGCCGCGCGGGACGTCGCCGCACGCCTGGATCTCGGCGAGCGAGAGGTGCTCGTGGTGGCGGCACTCGACCTGCTCGCGCTGCACGCGCGCCAGCCAGTCGCGCACCGCGTCGTCGGCGGGCACGTCGACCCGCGCGGGCACGGTGTTGATGAACAGCCCGACGATGGACTCCGAACCGGGCAGGTCGGCGGGACGGCCGGACACGGTCGCGCCGAAGCACACGTCGTCCCGCCCGCCGTAGCGGGACAGCAGCACGGCCCACGCGCCCTGCACCACGGTGTTGACGGTGATCCGCGCGTCCTTGGCGACGGCGTACAGCCGGGCCGCCAGCTCCTCGGGGAGGCCGCCGCGCACCTCCCGCGCGGTCTGGGACCGGTGCGCGCGCAGGGGTTCGCGGTCGAACGGCAGCGGCGTCGGCTCGGTGAACCCGGCCAGCACGCCCCGCCAGTGCTCCTCCGCCGCGGGGCGGTCGCGCTCCGCCAGCCACGCCACGTGGTCGCGGAACGGGCGCCGCGCCGCGACCGGGGCGGGCCCGTCGCCCGCCAGCGCGGCGTACTGCTCGAACACGTCGGACAGCACGTGGGCGAAGCTCCAGCCGTCGACGACGAGGTGGTGCGCGGACCACAGCACCCGCACCTCGTCGTCGGTCAGCCGCGCGATGACCAGCTTGATCAACGGCGGCCGGGCGAGGTCCAGCTCCCAGCCCTCGCCCCGTTCCCACAGCAGGGCCAGTACCTCCTCGCGCCGCTCCGGCGCCAGGTGCCGCAGGTCGTGGTGCTCGATCGGCACGGGGGTGTCGCGGTGCACGACCTGGAGGGGTTCGGCGACGTCCTGCCACACCACGGCGGTCCGCAGCACGGGCGTCCGGTCCACGACCCGCTGCCACGCACTCGCGAGAGCCATCGGGTCCGTCACGCCGGACAGGACCGCGCTGAAGCGCCCGGCGTACAGGTCGGTCGACTCCGCCAGCGAGTGGAAGAGCATGCCGCTCTGCATCGACGTGAGCGGGTACACGTCCTCGACGTCCCGGCCGTCGCCGACGATCCTGTCCACCGTGGACTGGTCGAGCGCCGCGAGCGGGAAGTCCGACGGGGTGCAGCCGCCCGCCCCCGGTGCGGCGCAGTGCTCGACGATCTCCCGCAGCGCCACCAGGACCGCGTCGGCGAGCGTCCGCACGGTCCGCGCGTGGTGGACGTTCGCCGAGTAGGCCCAGCGGAACTCCAGCTCGTCGCCGTCGACGATCCCGGTCAGCTCGATCAGGTGCGCGCGGGTCTGGTGGTCCACGCGCTCGACGCCGCCGGGGTGCGGGCACCAGCCGCGGTACAGGTCGCCGGACGTGGAGGTGTCCATGCGCCCCAGGTAGTTCACCGAGACCTCCGGCCGGAGCTCGGGGAGGTCGTGGCCGCCGAAGTGGCGCAGCGCGCCGTGGCCGAGGCCACCGCCGGGGACCGCGCGCAGCCGCTCCTTCACCGACTTGAGCACCTCGCCCCAGCCGCCCTCCTCTGGCAGTTCCAGCGACACCGGGAAGGCGGTGGTGAACCAGCCGACGGTGCGGCTCAGGTCCACGCCGGGCAGCACGTCCTCGCGACCGTGGCCCTCCATCTCCACCAGCACCGAGCGGCTGCCCGCCCAGTCCGCGAGCACCCGGCCCACGGCGCTGAGCAGCACGTCGTTGACCTGCGTGCGGTACACCTCCGGCACCTGGCGCAGCACGGCGGCGGTCGTGCCCGCGTCCAGGCGCACGGTGACGGTCCGCATGGACCCCACCGTGTTCTCGCCGGTGCCGTCGACCGGCAGCGGCACGACCTCCACCGGCGCGGTCCACCGTTCCAGCTCGTGGTCCAGGCCGCCCGCGGCCACGTGGTCGCGCAGCCGGTGGGCCCACTCGCGGAACGACGTGGTCTTCGGCCCGAGGTCGACGGGCTCGCCCCGCCGCGCCCGCTGGTAGCCGAGGTCCAGGTCCGCCAGCAGGACCCGCATCGACACCCCGTCCACCACGAGGTGGTGCGCCACCAGGAACAGCCGCGGCGAGCGGCCGGTGAACAGCAGCACCCGCAGCAGCGGCCCGTGCTCCAGGTCGAACCCGGTCTGCGCGGCCGTCGTCGCGGCGCGGACCGCCGCGTCCTCGTCGTCCACGTCGGACAGGTCGACGACCTGGAGCACGTCGGCGCCGTCGGGCGCGGCGTTGTGCTGCCGCCACCCGCCGCCGTCGCGGGTGAACCGCAGCCGCAGTGCGTCGTGGTGCACGGGCAGGGCGGCGACCGCGGTGCGCAGCGCCTCGGTGTCCACGTCGTCGGCCAGCGCCAGGAACACCGACTGGCAGAACCGGTCGGCGCTGGGTTCCAGCTCCTCGAAGAACCACCGCTGGATGGGCGTCACGGGCACGTCGCCGACGACCGGGCCCTGCTCGTGGACGGGTGCGGCGGTACCGGCCGCGTCGGCTTCGGCGGCCAGTTCGGCGACGGTGTGCCTGAGCAGCGTCTGCCGCGCGGTCAGGTGGATCCCCGCCTCCCGCGCCCGCGCCACGACCTGGAGCCCGAGGATCGAGTCGCCGCCCAGGTCGAAGAAGTTGTCGTCGACCCCGACGTCGGAGACCCCCAGCAGCCCGCTCCACACCTCGGCGAGCACCCGCTCGGTGCGGGTGCGCGGCGGCACGTGCCGGGTCCCGGTGTCGCGCTGCCCGCTCGGGACGGGCAGCGCGCCCCGGTCGACCTTCCCGGTGCCACCCACCGGGAACCGGTCGAGCGTCACGAAGGCCGAGGGCACCATGTGCTCCGGCAGTCGCTCACGCAGGAACACCCGCAGAGCCGGGACGTCCGGCTCCCCGAGCAGGTATCCCACCAGCCGCCGGACGCCGCGGGCGTCCGGCTTGACCGCGACGGCCACGCCGCGCACGTCGGGGTGCGCCGCGAGCGCGGCCTCCACCTCGCCGAGCTCGACGCGGAAGCCGCGGATCTTCACCTGGTCGTCGGTGCGACCGAGGTAGTGCAGGTCGCCCGCGGCCGACCGCTTCACCAGGTCGCCGGTCCGGTACATCCGGGCTCCCGGCGCGCCGAACGGGTCGGCGACGAACCGGTCCGCGCTCAAGCCGGGCCGGTTCCGGTAGCCCCTGGCCAGACCGGTGCCGCCGACGTACAGCTCGCCGGGCACGCCGACGGGGACCGGGCGCAGAGCGGCGTCGAGCACGTAGGCGCGGATGCCGGGCAGCGGACGGCCGATCGGGACGCTGTCGACGTGCTCCCCCGGCGCGAGCGGGTCGCTCATCGTGCTGGTGGTCGTCACCTCGGTGGGGCCGTAGGCGTTGACCACCCGCCGCCCCGGCGCCCAGGTGTCGATCAGCGAGGGCGGGCACGCCTCGGCCGCGACGACGAGCGACCGCAGGTGCGGGTACTCCCCGTGCGGCAGCGCCCTCAGCGCCGTCGGCGGCAGCGACAGGTGGGTGATCCGGTGCGTCGTCAGCGCTTCCGCCAACTGCTCGCCGGGGGTGGTGCGGGTGCTGGACGCGAGGACGAGCGCGGCACCGGACAGGATCGACATGCCGAGTTCCCAGAACGCCGCGTCGACGGCGGGCGACACGAACTGGAGCACCCGCGAGCCCGGTCCGACGTCCAGCCGCTCCCGCTGCGCCGCGACGAGGGCGTGCACACCGGCGTGCGTGGTGACGACCGCCTTGGGGCGGCCGGTCGAGCCGGAGGTGTACATGACGTACGCCGCGGCCGACAGCGGCGGCTCGACCGCGAGCGCCGGGTGCTCCTCGCCCTCGACCGCGGCGAGCAGGTCCGGGGTCACGACGAGCACCGGGTCGGCGTCGGCGACCAGCGAGCGGAGGCGCTCCTCCGGGTGCTCGACGTCGAGCGGCAGGTAGGCCGCGCCGGTCTTGAGCACCGCCAGCACGGTGACGACGAACTCGATCGACCTCGGCAGCCGCACGACCACCAGCCGCTCCGGGCCCGCGCCCCTGGCGGCCAGCGCGCGGGCCACCCGGTCGGACCACTCGTCCAGCTCTCGGTAGTCGACCGTCCGATCCGGGTCGACCAGCGCGGGCGCGGCCGGGTCGCGGCGCACCTGCTCGGCGAACAGCTCCGGCACGGTCCGGGGCTCGGGGGCCGGGGTCGGCTCCGCGGTGAGCCGGTCGTGCTCCGCCGGGTCGAGCAGCGGGAGGTGGTCCATGTCGCGGTTCGGGTCCTCGACGACGGCGGCGAGCAGCGTGAGCAGGTGGCCCGCCATCCGCTCGGCGGTCGCGGGCTCGAACAGCGAGGTGTTGTACCCCAGGTGCGTCACCAGCGCGCCACCCCGCTCGACGAAGTCGAACGACAGGTCCATCGGGGCCACCAGCACCGGCGGGACGACGTCCTCCACCCGCACGCCCGGCAGCGCCACCGCGCCCTCCGGCGCGTTCTGGAGGTTGACCGCGACCTCCACCAGCGGCGGCCTGCTCGGGTCGCGCTCCGGCCGCAGGATCTCCACGAGCCTCTGGAACGGCACCTCGTCGTTGGCGAACGCGTCCAGCACGGTGGCGCGCGTGTCGCGCAGGAACTCGGCGAACGACGCCGTGCCGTCGATCCGACCGCGCACGACCAGGGTGTTGACGAAGAACCCGACGAGGTTCTCCAGCTCGACGCGGTCGCGGCCCGCCGTGGCCGTGCCGACCGCGACGTCGTGCTGGCCGGTGTAGCGCGACAGCAGCAGCTGCGTCGCCGCGACCAGCGTCATGAACAGCGTGGCGCCCTGCCCCCGTGCCAGGTCCTTCAGCCGCGACACCAGGGGCGCGGGCACCTCGAACCGGTGCGCCGAGCCCGCTGGCTCCCGCACCGCCGGGCGCGGGGAGTCCGTCGGCAGGTCGAGCGCGGTCAGGCCGTCGAGCCGGTCGCGCCAGTGCTCGACCTGCCCGTCCAGCGCCGGGCCCGCCAGCCGCTCCCGCTGCCACCGCGCGAAGTCCGCGTAGCCCAGGGGTTCCGGCGGCAGCTCACCGAGGTAGGCCTCGCTGAGGTCGTCGGCGAACACCCGCATCGACCAGCCGTCGGTGACGATGTGGTGGGTGTGCACGGCGAACACGTGCTCGTCGGGTGCGATCCGCAGCAGCACCGCCCTGATCACCGGACCGCGCCGCAGGTCGAACGGCCTGGACGCCGCGTCCAGCAGGTGCGCGTCGACGTCCCGCGCCGCCACGTCGACCACCGGCAGCGGCACGTCGACGTGCGGGTGCACGACCTGCACGCCCACCCCGTCCACGGAGTCGAACGTGGTGCGCAGCGACCCGTGCCGCGCCACGACCCGGCCCAGCGCGCGCCGCAGCGCCGCCACGTCGAGGTCGCCGGAGAGCCGCAGCACCAGCGGGACCTGGTACTCGACGCTGTCCGGGTCCAGCTCGTGCATGAACCACAGCCGCTGCTGCGCGGCCGACAGCGGCGCCGGGCCCGCGTCGTCCGTGCGGGGGATCGCGGAGTCGTCCGCGGCCAATCCGGCCAGCCGCTGCCGCAGCAGGGCCTGGAGGTCCTCCGGCAGTGCGGCCACGCGGTCGGACAGGGCGTCGGTCATGAAGCACTCCCACTCACGGTCTGCTCTAGGTCCGCGACCAGTCGTCGCAGCACCGATTCGGACAACGCGGCGACCGTCCGGTTCTCGAACAGGTCGCGCGGGGACATCTCCACGCCGAACGCGCGCCGCGCTCGGGAGGCGATGCGGAGGCTGGTGATCGAGTCGCCGCCGAGCGCGAAGAAGTCGTCCAGCGCCCCGACCTCGTCCACGGCCAGGACCTCGGCGAAGATCCGGGCGACGGCGGCCTCGGTGGGGTCGCGGGGCGCCACGTACCCGACGTCCGCGCCGCGCCGCCGCACGGGGTCCGGCAGCGCGGCGCGGTCCACCTTGCCGTTGGCGTTGAGAGGGAACCGCTCCAGCGCCACGAACTCGGTGGGCACCATGTACCCCGGCAGCCGCTCGGCGAGCCAGGGGCGCAGCGCCGGGTCCGCGCCGCGTTCGGGCAGGACGTACCCGACCAGGAAGTGGCCGACCTCCGACCGCAGCGCCACGACGACCGCGTCGCGCACGTCGGGGTGCGCCCGCAGGGCGGCCTCGACCTCGCCGGTCTCGATCCGCAGGCCGCGGATCTTCACCTGGCCGTCGACGCGGCCGACGAACTCCAGTTCGCCGTCCTCGGTCCACCGCACCAGGTCACCGGTGCGGTAGAGCCGCCCGCCGGGGGTGTCTGCGAACGGGTCGGCGACGAACCGCTCGGCGGTCAGGCCCGGCCGCCCGAGGTAGCCGCGGGCGAGCCCGGTGCCCGCGACGTACAGCTCGCCCGGTGCTCCCGGAGGCACGGGCTCCAGGTGCCGGTCGAGCACGTAGGTCCTGGTGTTGTCGAGCGGACGTCCGATGGGGGCCGCCGGTCCGGTCACCAGGTGCGCCGTGGCGTAGGTCGTCGTCTCGGTCGGCCCGTAGACGTTGAGGACGAGCGAGGCGGGGCAGTGCTCGCGCACCCGCGCGACGGCGGCCGGGGACATGGCCTCGCCGCCGGTCCAGACCTCGCGCAGGCCGGCGAAGCAGTCCGGTGCCTCGTCCGCGAGGACGTTGAACAGCGACGTGGTCAGGAAGGCCGCCGTGGCGCCCTGGTCCGCGACCAGCGCGCTCAGCGCCGGGGCGGTGAGGTCGCCGGTCGCGATGACGACCCGTCCGCCGCGCAGCAGGGGCGTCCACAGCTCGTACGTGGAGGCGTCGAAGGCGATCGGCGAGTGGAACAGCACCCGCCGGTGGGCGTCGGTGCGCCACCGGCTGTCCCAGGCGAGGCTGACGACGTTCGCGTGCGTGGCGGCGACGCCCTTGGGCACCCCGGTGGACCCGGAGGTGTACATGACGTACGCCAGCCGGTCCGGGTGCGCCACGGCGTCGAGCGGGCCGTCGGGCTCCCCGTCCCACGGCGAGTCGTCGTCGAGGTCCACGACCGGCACGGCCACGTCCGCCGCCCGCGAGCGCGAGTCGGCGTCGGCGATCACCAGCACCGCGTCGGTGTCCCGCACGAGCCACCGCACCCGGTCGTCCGGGACGCTGCCGTGGATCGGCACGTACACGCCGCCCGCCTTGAGCACGGCGAGGATCGCGACGACGGCCTCGGGCGACCGCCCGAGCAGCAGGGCGACCCGCGACTCCGCGCGGACGCCGAGCCCGGCCAGGTGCCGGGCCAGCCGGTTGGACCGCGCGTCCAGGTCGGCGTAGGTCATCTCGCCGCCGCGCCAGGCCAGCGCGACCTCGTCCGGCACGGACCCGACCTGCCGGGCGAACAGCTCCGGCACGGTCGCGGCCGGGTACTCGGCCGCGGTGCGGTTGCCCGCCACGACCACGCGGTCGCGGTCGGCCGGGTCGAGCAGCGAGACCCGCCGGACCGGCCGGTGCGGGTCGTCGGCGAAGGCGCCGAGCACGGCGGCCAGGTCCCGGCCGAGGCGCCGCACCGTGGCGGCGTCGAACAGCTCGGGGTCGTAGCGGAACACGAACGACAGCGGCTCGCCCGGATACGCCACCACGTTCATCGCGTAGCCGTTGACCTCGGTCGCGCCCAGGTTCCGCGGCCCGCCGTACGCGGTCAGCTCCACCGGGTAGTTCTCGAAGACCACGATGCTGTCGAACAGCCGCGAGCCGGGGCTCCACGACTGGACCTGCGGCAGCGACACGCCCTCGAACGCCCGCGCCTGCGCCTGGGCCTCCTGGAGGTCGGTCAGCCACCCCACCAGGTCGCGCCCGCCGTCCACCGCGACCCGCACGGGCAGGGTGGTGATGAAGATGCCGTGGATGTCCTGCGCCCCCGGCAGTTCCGCGGGCCGTCCGGACACCGTCGCGCCGAAGCACACGTCCTCGTGGCCGCTGCGGGCCGAGAGCACCAGCGCCCACGCGCCCTGCACGACGGTGTTCACCGTCAGCCCGGCGGCCCCCGCGCGCTCGGCGACGCGGGCGGACAGCGCGGCGGGCAGGTCGACGTCGACCCGGCCGGTCGAGCGGCCCCGGTACCCGTCGCCGGGAACGCGGTCGAACGGCAGCGGCGTCGGCGCGGAGAAGCCGGACAGCACACCGCGCCAGTGCGCCTCGGGAACCGTGAGGTCCTGCTCGCGCAACCACTCCACGTAGTCGCGGAAGCCGCGCGGCGGTGTGCCCT
Organism: Umezawaea sp.; assembly: GCF_057122925.1. NCBI lineage: Bacteria > Bacillati > Actinomycetota > Actinomycetes > Pseudonocardiales > Pseudonocardiaceae > Umezawaea > Umezawaea sp. The sequence continues at coordinate 25,924 of NZ_DBNGPQ010000126.1, forward strand.
TCCCGCCGCCGGACAGCACCTCGGCCAGCAGCCGGTGCGCGCTCCAGCCGTCGAGCAGGACGTGGTGGACCGTCCACACCATCCGCACCCGGCGGTCGTCGACCTGGATGAGGACGACCCTGGTCAGCGGCGCCGTCGTCAGGTCGATGCCCGCGGCGAGGTCGTCGCTGAGCAGGGCCTCCAGCTCCAGGTCCTGGTCGGCGGCGGACAGCGGGCGCCAGTCCAGCCTGGTGATCGGCAGCCTCACCCCGCGGTGCACCACCTGGACCGGCTCGTCGAGGCCGTCCCAGCGCAGGGAGGTGCGGAGGATGGGCGTGCGGTCCACGACCCGCTGCCACGCCAGCGCGAGCCACTCCGGGTCGACCTCGTCCACGTCGGCGGTGAACTGCGCGAGGTGGACACCCGGCGTCATGGTGGAGTCGAACACCATGCCGCTCTGCGTCGGGGTGAGCGGGTAGACGTCCTCCACCGCGCGGCCGTCGCCGACCAGGTCGTCCACCTCGGACCGGGTGAGCGAGGTGAGCGGGAAGTCCGACGGCGTCCGGCCGCCCGCGCCCGGCGAGGCGCAGTGCTCGACGATCGCGGCCAGGTTGGCGGCGAAGTCGCGGGCGAGCCGCCGCACGACGGCCCCGTCGTGCAGGTCGGCCGAGTAGGACCAGGTGAACTCCAGCACGCCGTCCGCGACGAACCCGACCACGTCGAGCACGTGCGGGCGGACGTCGTCCGGGTGCTGGCCGAGGCGGATCTCCGACACCTCGCGGTAGAACCCGTCGGCGGCCGAGTCGAAGCGGCCCAGGTAGTTCAGGCTCACCAGCGGTTCCGGGGTCCCGGCCAGCGCGGGCGCCGCGGCGGCGTACCGCAGGGCCCCGTAGCCGATGCCGCGGCCGGGGACGGCCCGGAGCTGCTCCTTCACCGACTTGAGCCGCTCGCCCCAGCCCTCGCCCGCCGGGTCGACGACGACGGGGTACCTGGTGGTGAACCAGCCGACGGTGCGGGAGACGTCGACGTCGTCGAACAGGTCCTCCCGCCCGTGGCCCTCCATCGTGAGCGCGACCAGGTCGGCCCCGGTCCACGCGGCGAGCACGGGGGCGAGCGCGGTCAGCAGCACGTCGTTGACCTCGGTGCGGTACGCGTCGGGCACGTCCCGCAGCAGCGCGGCCGTCGTGGCCCCGTCGAGCCGGACGCGGACCGCGCGCTCCGCGGCGACGGTGTTCGCGCCGTCGGCGGGCCGCTCCTGCGCCGCCCGCCCCGCGGTGCCGGTCCAGTGGTCGAGTTCGCCGTCGAACCCGCCGGAGCGGGTGTGCTCGTGCAGCCGGGTCGCCCAGTGGCGGAACGACGTGGTCTTCGCCCCGAGGTCGATCGGCGCCCCCGTCACGGCCTGCCGGTAGGCCGTGGCGAGGTCCGCGAGCAGGATGCGCCACGAGACGCCGTCGACCACGAGGTGGTGCGCGGCCAGCCGCAGCCGGGTCGGGGTGCCGGGCACGAGCACGGCCCGCAGCAGCGGTCCGCGCTCCAGGTCGAACGCGTGGTCGACCTCGTCCACCGCGGACACGGTCAGCACGTCACCGGGCTCACCGGGAACCTGCTTCCCGCCGGTGAAGCGCAGGGCCAGGGCGTCGTGGTGGTCCACCAGCGCGGTCAACGCCCGACGCAGCGCGTCGACGTCCGGCGCCTCGGCCAGCACCGCGGTCACGTGCTGGTCGAACACCTCGGGGTGCGTGAAGCGCTCGAACAGGAAGTGCTGGATCGGCGTCAGCGGCGCGGGCCCGGAGGTGCCCCGGACCTGGTCGCGCGCGGCGCTCGTGGGCACGACGTGCGGCGCCAGCCGTTCGATCGTCTGCCAGCGGAACAGGTCCCGCGAGGTCAGCCGCAGGCCTGCCCGACCGGCCATCGCGGCGACCTGGATCGCCAGGATCGAGTCGCCGCCCAGGGCGAAGAAGTTGTCCGCGACGCCGACGGGCGTGCCGACCACCTCGGTCCAGATGTCGACCAGCGCCCGCTGCACGTCGTCGCTCGCCGCGACCGGCTCGGCGCCCGCCCGCGCCACCACCGGCTCGGGCAGCGCGGCCCGGTCCACCTTCCCGCGGTCCGTCAGCGGAAGTCGGGGCAGCACCACGATCGCCGACGGCACCATGTACTCCGGCAGCGAGACCGAGAGGAACGCGCGCAGACCGGCGTCGTCCAGGTCGGCGCGGCCGGTGACGTACCCGACCAGCCGGGTGCGGCCCGCGGCGTCGCGCGAGGGCACCACGACCGCCTCGGCGACCGACGGGTGGGCCAGCAGCGCCGACTCGACCTCGCCGGGCTCGACCCGGTTGCCGCGGATCTTCACCTGGTCGTCCACCCGGCCGAGGAAGTCGACCGTGCCGTCGGCGAGCAGCCGCACCTGGTCGCCCGTGCGGTACATCCGCGCACCGGGCACGGCGCTGAACGGGTCGGCCACGAACCGGCTCGCGGTGAGCGCGGGCCTGCCGAGGTACCCGCGGGCGACGCTCGCGCCGCCGATGTGCAGTTCGCCGGGAACGCCGAAGGGCTGCGGACGACCGTGCCTGTCCAGCACGTACACCGACGTGTTGCCGATGGGACCGCCGATGCCGGGCAGGCCGGTGCCGACCGGCTCGACCCCGCCCGCGGTGGCCACGACCGTCGTCTCGGTCGGACCGTAGTGGTTCACCAGCCGGAAGCGCGTCTCGCGGCCGGGGCGGCGGCGCAGCACGTCACCGCCGGTCAGCACGACCCGCAGCGCGGTGTCCCCGATGCCCGGCTCGTCCAGGATCGAGTCGAGCCGGGGCGTGGGCAGGAAGCACACCGTGGTCCCGGTGCGCGCCAGCCACTCCACCGTCGCGGCGGGCTCGTCGAGCACGCCGTCCTCCGGCAGGCACACCCGCGCGCCCGAGGTCAGGTACGGCCAGATCTCCCACACCGCCGCGTCGAACCCGAGCGCGGCCACCTGGCTGCCGCGGTCGGCGGGCCCGATCCCGTACGCGTCGACGTGCCACGCGCACAGGTTCGCCAGGTGCCGGTGCTCCACCAGGACGCCCTTGGGCCGTCCCGTGGACCCGGAGGTGTAGACGACGTAGGCCAGGTCCTCCGGCCGCACCCGCACGTCCGGGGCCTCGTCGGTGGGCCCGTGCTCCGGCGGCGGCGGGCGCAGCGACAGCTCGGTCAGCACGACCGGCGCCCCGGTGTCGGTGACGATGAAGTCGACCCGCGCGTCCGGCGTGGAGGGGTCGACCGGCACGTACGCGCCGCCCGCCTTGAGCACGCCGAGCATCGCGACCAGCAGTTCGGGCGACCGGGGCAGGCGCAGCACGACCGGCACGTCCGGCCCCACGCCCTGCGCGACGAGCCGGTGCGCCAGGCGGTTCGCCAGCCGGTCCGCGGTCCCGTAGGACAGCTCGGCACCGCCGCCGACGACGGCGACCGCGTCCGGGTCTCGCCGGGCGTGCTCGGCGAACGCGTGGTGCGCGACCAGCACGGGCGGGAGCGCGAGCGCGGTGTCGTTGACGCCGGTCAGCACGCGGGCGCGCTCGGCGTCGGTCAGCACCGGCACCAGCGCGACCGGTCGCGCCGGGTCGGCCAGCACGCCGTCCAGCAGCACGCCGAGGTGACCGGCCATCCGCTCGATCGTGGCGGCGTCGAACAGGGCGGTGTCGTACTCGACCATCACGTCGAGCCCGGCGTCGCGCTCGGTGAACTCGAAGGTCACGTCGAAGATCGACGAGACGTGCGGGAACTCGAAGCGCTCCGCCTCGACGCCCGGCAGCGCGGGCGGCCCCATCGGCGCGTTCTGGAGCGCCACCATGGCCTGCACGAGCGGCGTGCGGCTCGGGTCGCGCTCGGGGCACAGCTCGTCCACCAGGCGTTCGAACGGCACGTCCTGGTGGGCGAACGCGCCCAGCACCGCCTCGCGGACCTGGCCGAGCAGGTCGGTGAACGAGCGGTCGCCCGCGACGTGCGACCGCAGCGGCAGGGTGTTGATGAAGCAGCCGATGAGCTGTTCGGTCTCGGAGCGCTCACGGCCGGACACCGGGGTGCCGACGACGATGTCGGTCTGGCCCGAGTACTTGGCGAACAGCAGCTGGCAGGCCGCGACGAGGGCCATGTACAGCGTGGCGCCGTGCTCCCCCGCGAGCGTCGACAGGCCGCGGGTGGTGCGCTCCCCCAGGGTGAACCGGTGGGCCGCGCCCGCCGACGTCCGCACGGCCGGGCGCGGCCGGTCGGTGGGCAGGTCCAGCGGCTCCAGGCCGTCGAGCTCCTCGCGCCAGTGGTCGAGCTGGGGGCGCAGGGCCTCGTCCGTCCACCTGGCACGCTGCCACACGGCGAAGTCCGGGTACTGCACGGGCATCGCGGGCAGGTCGGCGGGCCGTCCGGCCACGGCGGCGGCGTACAGCTCGCTCAGGTCGCGGGTGAGCAGGCCGACCGACCACGCGTCGATCACGAGGTGGTGCACGTTCAGCGCCAGCTCGTGGTGGTCGTCGGCGCGGCGGGCGAGCAGCGCGCGCAGCACCGGGCCCTCGGCGAGGTCGAACGGGCGCTCGGCCTCGCGCGCCAGCAGCTCGTCCAGCCGCTCCGGCGCGTCCGAGATGTCCACAACGGACAGTGCGAACGGCCCCGGCGGCAGCACGACCTGCGCGGGCTCGTCGGTGACCACGGTCCGCAGGGCCTCGTGCCGGGCGACGAGACCGGTGAACGCCGTCCGCAGCGCCTCGACGTCGAGCGCGCCGCGCAGGGTGAACCCGAAGCGGACGTGGTACTCCACCGAGGTCGGGTCGAACCGGTGGAAGAACCAGAACCGCCGCTGCGCGAACGACAGCGGGAGCGCCCGGTCGCGCGGGACGGGCACGACCACGTCGCCGCTCGGGGCCTCGGCCCCGGTGGTGAGCGCGGCGGCCCGTTCGGCGACGGCGGCGACGGTGCGCGCGTCGAACAGGGTCCTGGCGGGCAGCGCGACGCCGAGCGCCGCCTTGATCTTGGGCATCACCCGGAACACCAGCAGCGAGTTGCCGCCGAGGGAGAAGAAGTCGTCGTGCACGCCGACCCGGTCGACGCCGAGCACGTCGGCCCAGATCCAGGCGATGGCCGCCTCGGTGGCGTTGCGCGGCGGCGTGTGCTCGACCGCGACGGGGTCGGGGAGCGCGGAGCGGTCGACCTTGCCGCTCACCGCGAGCGGCAGCCGGTCGAGCGCCACGAACACCGTCGGCACCATGTGCTCCGGCAGGAGGGGCGCCAGGAAGTCGCGCAGGGCGTCGGCGGACGGCAGCGAGCGGCCCGCGCCGTCGGGCGCCGCGTAGGCGACGAGCTGCCCGTCCCTGGCCACCACGGCGGTGTGCCCGACCGCGGGGTGCGTGGTCAGCGCCGTCTCGATCTCCGCGGGTTCCACCCGGTAGCCGCGGACCTTGATCTGGTCGTCGGTCCGGCCGCGGTACTCCAGGTCGCCGGAGGCGGTGCGGCGCACCAGGTCGCCGGTGCGGTACATCCGCTCCCCCGGCCCGCCGAACGGGTCGGCGACGAACCGCTCCGCCGTGAGCCCGCCGCGCCCGCCGTAGCCGCGGGCGACACCCGGCCCCGCGACGTACAGCTCGCCCTCGTCCGCGGGCCGCAGGTCGGGGCCCAGGACGTACTCGCGGGCCCCGCCCACGGGCACGCCGATCTCGACGGCGCCGGGTCCGACGGGCGCGCCCGCCTCGATCCGGTGCGCGACGCACCCGACCGTGGCCTCGGTCGGCCCGTACTCGTTGACCACCACGACACCGGGGTGCCGGGCGCGCCACCGGTTGAGCACGTCGCCCGGCAGCGACTCGCCGCCGACGACCAGGTCACCGGTCGGCGTGACGCCGTCCACCAGGTCGAGCATCAGCGGCAGGTGGCCGGGGGTCGCCTTGAGGAACGACACCCGCTCCGGGTCCTCCAGCGCGCCCGCGACCACGCACCCGCCGGACACCAGCGGACCCCACAGGGTCGTGACGGTCAGGTCGACGGCGATGGACGTGTGCAGCAGCGCCTCACCGGCGAGGCCGGGGTAGTCGGCGCGGCAGCACTCCAGGTAGCCCGCGAGCTGCCGGTGCTCGACCTGCACGCCCTTGGGGCGACCGGTGGAGCCGGACGTGTAGATCACGTAGGCGAGGTTCGCCGGGTCGACCTCGACGGCGGGGGGCGTGTCGGGGTGGTCGTCCACGGCGTCGCGGTCGAGGTCGAGGCGCTGCACCCCGTCGACGTGCGGGGCCGCGAGGTGGCTCTGGGTCAGCAGCAGCGGCACGCGCGCGTCGGCCAGCGCGTACGCGACCCGCTCGGCGGGGTGGGCGGGGTCGACCGGCAGGTAGGCGCCGCCCGCCTTCACCACGGCCAGCAGGGCGACCATCAGGTCCGTGCCCCGGTCGGCGCACACCCCGACCACGACGTCCGGCCCGACGCCGCGGGCGCGCAGCGCGTGCGCCCACCGGTTCGACCGGGCGTCGAGCCCGGCGTAGTCGAGCACGCCGTGCGCCGACCGGACGGCGGGCGCGGCGGGACACCGACGGGCCTGCTCGTCGAACAGGTCGAGTAGGACCCGCGACCCTCCGGATCGTTCCGCCATGCTGACCCCCACCTCTCACTGGACGTTCGGGAACTGCCTGCTGCTCAGGCGTTGGACGGCTCCGCCATCGCGACCGCGATCCTGCGGGGACCGGTGAACGGCTCGCGCCCGTGCGACGCGAGCATGTTGTCCACCACGAGCACGTCGTCGCGCCGGTAGTCGAACCGCACGGACGCCGCGCGGTAGCACGTGCGCAGGTGCTCGGCGACGTCGTCGGGGATCCGACCGCCGTCGCCGTAGTAGGTGTTGCTGGGCAGGTTCTCCTCGCCGCACATCTCCAGCAGCCCCGCGCCGACCTCCTCGGGCAGCGTGGTGATGTGGAAGAACGTGGCGTGGTTGAACCAGACCGGGGCCTTGGTCACCGGGTGGCGGTGCACGGCGGCGCGGACCGCCCTGGTGCGCAGGTGGTTCTCGCCGACCCACTCGGCCACCACGCCGTTGCCCGCGCAGTACTCCACGGCCTTGGCGCGGTCGTTGGTGTTGAACGCCTCCTGCCACGGCATCCCGAACTCGTCGCCGTAGTTGCGGACGACCATCCACCCGCGCCGCTCGAACTCCTCGCGCACCGACGAGTCGATCGCCGCGTACACCGCCCTGGTCGACGCCAGCGGTGTGGCGCCCTGGCTCGTGGGCGGCTCGACGCAGTGGAAGTACAGCGTCAGCGGCCACGCGGCCTGGTAGGAGTTCTCGTTGTGCAGGAAGATCTCCTCCTGCGGCGGGTAGTCCGTGGAGGTGTAGACGTTGCCCTTGATGACGCTGCGCGGCGACGAGCGCTCGGAGTAGGTCAGCGGGGTGCCGGACAGCTCGCGCACGGTGCGGTCGAACCCGTCGACACCGCCGACCTCGAAGCCGCGCAGCAGGATCGCGCCGTGGGCGGTGAGCAGGTCGCGCAGCCTCGACCGGTCGCGGCGGATCCGGTCGGTGACGGGTTCGCCGTCGCCCTCGACGAGGACGGACAGGGCCTGGGTGGCGGTCATCGTCACTCTCCCATCGCGCGGACGAGGCTCGTGGGGCGCATGTCCCGCCAGTTCTGCTCGACGTGGTCCAGCGCGGCCTGGCGCGTGGTCGCGGGCAGCGCCACCGCCCACCCCGCGGGGACGTCGGCGAACGACGGCCACAGCGAGTGCTGGCCCTCGCCGTTCACCAGCACCAGGAACGTGCCGTCCTCGTCGTCGAACGGGTTCGTGCTCATCCGGGTCTCCTCGGATCGTTGGGGTGTCAGAAGGTTCCGAGCCAGCGCAGTCGCGGCCAGGTGGCCGACCACGGCTCGCGGAGGCCCCGGCAGACCAGGATCTCCTTGCCCTGCTCGGGTTGCGGCAGGTCGAAGGTGAACGTGCCGCGGGACTCGCAGGAGCCGAACAGGGCGCTGAACGCGGCCCGGTCGACGCCGAACGCGATCACGACGGTCTTGTCGTCGGTCGGCGTGCCGAAGTCGGCGTAGGAGTTCTGTCCGCTGTAGGCGCGCGGGAGCCCGCGTTCGGGTCCGTAGCGGTCGATCGCCCCGGCCTCGCTGTAGTTGTGGCCGTAGACGATCGCGGCGGCCCGGTCCGCGGGCGGCAGCGAGCGGTGGACGTCGGCGACCTGGTCGGCCACCCTCGGCCACCCGGTCTGCTCCAGCTGGCCCGCTCCCAGCGCGCCCAGCACGTCGTCGCCCGCGTAGGACTCGACCGGGAGGACCGGGAGCACGACGACCGCCGCGAACGCCGCGTTGCCGACGACGGCCAGCGCGACCAGCGTCCGCTTGACGCCGCCGCTCGCCCACGTCGTGACGACCACGCAGCCCGCCGAGAGCAGGACCACCAGCAGTCCCGCGGTGTAGCGGGCGTACCCTCCGACCGCGGCGACGACCACGAACACCACCAGGTGCGTCCAGGCGAGCACCCGGTAGGTCCGCCACGCGGGGCGGCGCACCAGCGCCACCAGCCCGACGACCCACACCGGGGTGAGCAGCGGTCCGACCATCAGGACCTGCCCGACGAGCAGGTTGACCGCCGCGCCCACGCCCGGCTGCTCGGAGAGGCTCCCGGCCATCGCGAGCTGCGGCCACCCGTTCAGCCCCTGCCAGACCAGGCCGGGCAGGTTCAGCACCAGCGCGAGCCCGGCGCCCAGTGCCAGGTGGGGGCTGGCGAACACCTTGCGGGGGCCGCCGACCAGCAGTCCGGCGGCCAGCCCGAGCACCAGCAGGACGACCAGGTACTTGGCCAGCATCCCGACGCCGACGACCGCGCCGATCGCGATCCACAGCCGCTGGTCCCCGGTGCGCAGCAGGCGGACGACCAGCCAGCACACCGCCACCCACACGAGGTGGTCGACGGCCGTCGGGTGCAGGACGTGGCCCGCGGCGACCGTGGCGAGCGAGGCCGCCGACGCGCAGGCGGCCAGCACCTGCGCGACCGCGCCGCCGCCGAACTCCCGCGCGATGAGCCCGGCGACGAGCACCGAGGCCCCCGCCAGCAGCGCGGGCACCACCCGGATCGCGGTCAGCCCGTCGCCGAACAGCAGCACCTGGAGCTTGGCCAGCACCGCGACCAGCGGCGGCTGGTCGACGTACCCCCACGCCAGGTGCTCACCCGCGACCCGGAAGTACAGCTCGTCCAGGTAGTAGCCGTAGCCGCCCGCGAACACCAGCAGCACGGCCGCGAACGCGCCGCTCACGGCCAGCAGCGGGGCCCACCGCACGTCCGGGACCGAGGAGTCCGCCGCGGGCTCGACCGACGCGCCCGTGGTCGTGGTGCTCACGCCGCACCGCCGAGCGCCTTGCCGCTGTGCAGCGTCTCGGCGTAGGCGAACACGTGCCCGGCGCCGACCTCCACCGGCGCCAGCGACGCCAGGTCGTCGCCCACGTCGGCGGCGAAGGTCAGCTCGGCGTCGCCCGTCCACACCTCGCCGAACTCCACGTCGGTCACCACGGAGCTGACGAGCTGCTCCGTCGGCGGCTCCTCCGGGATCCAGCGGGGGAACACCCGCGTGTGCACCAGCGGAACGGTGTGCAGGAACGGCGGCTCGGCCGCGCGCTCGCGCACCGAGACCGCGGCGGCGGCGACCCGCCTGCCGTGCACCGACAGCGTCCCGTCGTAGCGGCCGGGTGCCGAGGGGCGGGGCCCGGCCGAGCCGACGCCCATCGGCCACGTCTGGTGGATCTCGCCGAGCTGCTTGGGCATCCCCTGCACCCAGCCGCGCACCATCGGCACCGCGCTGTCCACCCAGGCGTACGGGCAGCGGGCCAGCGCGACGCCGTCGTGCTCGCAGCCGAGCAGGACCAGGAACTCGGTGAACTGGGACCGCCGGGGGTCGGTCAGCTCCGCCCCGTCGAGCGAGCACCACTGCCAGCGGGCGAACACCGCGGCGGCGGCGCCGGGGTCGGCGCCGGGGGTGAGGCCGGGCGGCAGGAACCGGGCCGCGGCCTCCGGGTCGACGCGGTAGTCGACCATCACCACCTCGCCGGAGAAGTGCCAGGGCGGTGGCGTGATCATCGAGGACTGCCCGGACGGCGACAGCGGCAGGCTGTACCCGTGCGGCGCGGTGGTCGGGGTGGCGGTCGACACGGGTCAGCTCCTGATCGACTGGTGGGCGGGGACCGGCAGCGCCGCGGCGAACCGCGAGACCGCGGTCGTGATGGACGACGGCGGGTTGAGGCTGTAGGCGAGGCGGACCGCGTTGGGGGCGCTGCCGAAGCGGGAGCCCGCCGCGACCCGGACGTCCGCGCGCCCGGCCGCCGCCAGCAGTGCGGGCTCGGCGTCGCCGGGGAACGCGAGCCACGCGAAGAAGCCGCCGCGCGGTGGCTCGAACTCGACGCGGTCGCCGAGGTGCGTCCTGACCGCCGTGACGAGCGCGTCCCGCCTGGCCCGGAGCGCGGTGCGCAGCCAGGTGAGGTGGCGGTCGTACTCGCCGCCCCTGATCAGCCCCTCGACCGCGAGGGACGTCACGTGGTTCGCCGAGCCGCCGCTGACGAGCAGGCCCCGGCTCGCGAACCGGTCGACCACGGCCGGGTCGGCGACCAGCCAGCCGAGCCGCAGCCCCGGACCGATCGTCTTGGAGAACGTGCCGAGCCGGATCACCCCCCGGTACCCGGCCAGGCCGCCCATCGACGGCGGCAGCGGGCCGCCGTCGAGGTCCAGCTCGGCGTAGGCGTCGTCCTCGACGACCAGCACGCCGAACTCGGCCGCCACCGCGAGCAGCTCCCGCCGCCGGTCCGTGCCGACGAGCCTGCCGGTGGGGTTGTGGAAGGTCGGGGTCAGGTAGGTGAACCCCGGTTCCCGGCCCGCCGCCAGCTCGCGGCGGATCGCGTCGCGCAGCGCCTGCGGGTCCATGCCCAGCGAGTCCGACGGCACCTCGCACGTCCGCAGGCCGTGGTCGGTGAAGATCCGCCTGCCGAAGTCGTAGGAGGTCTCGTCCACGAACACCGCCCGCCCCGCGACCGCCTCGGTCGTGGCGATCAGGTGCAGCGCGTACGACGTGCCCGCCGTGACCAGCACCCGGTCGGGGCCGCACGGGACGCCGTCGGCGGCGCTCACGCGTTCCGCCAGCACCTCCCGCAGCGGCAGCGCGCCCGCGTTGTTGCCGTAGGCGAGGGCCGCGGCGCCGTACTCCGCGAGCCCCCGCGCGTAGCCGTCCCGGAGCAGGTCGACCGGCAGGAGGCCGGGCTCCAGGTAGCCGGGGCCGAGGTCGAGCACCCCCGGCGGCGACACGGCCTGCACCACGTCGGCGTGCCAGAACCACTCGTGCGACGAAGGACCCGCTCGCTCGGACATCAGTCGCCCATCAGCACGGAGCGCAGCGCACGGGTCGCCACGTCCACCGACGCGGGCGAGCGGGACAGGGCGATCCGCAGCATCCGGTCGCCCTCGGACGGGTCGGCCCAGTGGAACCGCCCGCACGGCAGCAGGTAGACGTTGTGCTCGCGCAGCGCGGCCCACACGTCCATCGCGGACCGGTCGCCCAGGTGGATCCGCTCGACGCTGACCCTGCTGTCCGGGTCGACGAACGTCAGGCCGGGGACGTCGTGGAGGTTGGCCCGCACCAGCGCCCGGTTGGTCGCGATGAACTCGTGCAGGTCGCGGAGCCCGCCGTCGGCCGCGTCCTCCGACAGCCGCTTCACCATCAGCATCACCAGCGGCGAGACGCCGAGCAGGATGTCCGAGTACACCTTCGCGAGCGGGAGGCCCACGTTCGCGGAGCGCACCAGCCAGCCGATCTTCAGCTCCAGCGTGGGCCACAGCTTCCCGGTGTCCTCGATGACCACCCAGCGGCACCCGCTGGCCTCCAGCACCTCGTAGTGGTCGTACTGGCCCGCCTCGTCGAACCCGCGGAAGCAGGTGTCCAGCGCCAGCACCACCCCGTGCTCGGCGCACTGCTCGGCCAGCCGCACCAGCCGCTCCCGCGAGAGCACCCGACCGGTCGGGTTGTTCGGCGTGGTCACGAAGATCGCGCCCACCGACCCCAGCAGCTCGGCGGGCACGTCGCCGCCGTGCAGGACGTCCTCCTCCAGCGGGACGAGCCGCAGCCCCACCCCGCGCAGGATGTCCGGGATGTTGTCGAAGGTCGGGTGGACCAGCGCGATGGCGTCGGCCTCGGTGACCAACGCCCTGGCGAAGATCTCCATCGCGACCGACGACGAGTAGCAGGCGAGCACCCGGCCGTCCGCTCCGGGGTAGGAGTGCTGGCCCAGCAGGTGGAAGAAGGCGCGGTGCGACTCCCGCTCGATCTCCTCGACCGGCCGCACCACCGCCTCGGCCCACAGCCGCGGCAGTTCGCCGACCATCTTGCCCTGCCCCGGCGTCAGCTCCTGCCGGGCGTGGCCGTCCGACAGGTTGAAGTCGCTGTTGAGCGCCAGGTATTCGAGCTGGGTCAGGTTGCCGTCGATCCGGCTGTCGTCGGCGGTCTCGGTGGAGACGGCCTCGTTGACGGGCACAACGTTCACAAGCACCTCACGGGCGAGTAGTGGTCATCCAGTGCTTGGAGCCCTGGCCGGCCTCGGCTGAGGCCGTTGTCCCCCTGGGCTCACCGGTGGTCGGGATGACCTCCGGGATCAGCTGGTGGAACGGGTGGTGCGGGGCGGGTCAGCGGTCGGGCCGCCACGACGAGTACCGGCGGAACCCGTAGAGCAGCGGGGCCCGGTCGTCGCCGGGCAGGTGCCGGACGTCCAGCACCTGCCCGAAGAGGACGACGTGGTCGCCGACGCCGACCGTGCCGGTGACCCGGCAGTCGGCCACGGCGTGCGCGTCCGCGACCAGGTGCGGGTTCGCACCGCGCGGCGACCGCGTCCACTCGACCCGGTCGAACCGGTCCGGAGCGCCGGACGCGAACAGCTCGGCGGTGCCGCGAGCCGCCTCGTGCAGCAGGTTCACCGCGAACGACGCGGTCCGCACCGCCGCCCGCAGGGTGGGGCTCTCGTCCCTGAGGCAGACGAGCAGGGTGGGCGGGTCGACGGCGACGCCGCACACGGTGGAGCAGGTGAGCCCCCACGGGGTCCCGTCGGTGTCGGTGGCCGTGACGACGGCCACCCCGGCGGGGAGCGTGGCCATGAGCGACCGGAACAGGTCCGGTCCGGCGTGCGGTGCCGTCACCTGTTCCGCGGTCACGACCGGTGGCCCGCTGTCGCGTCCGTCGGGAGCCCGTGCAGGTGCGCGAAGTACTCGTACTGCGACGGGAGGTTCTCGACCAGGTGAGCCGCGGTGTCGCGCACGGCGGACAGCTCCTTGGCCGCCGCGATGCCGTCGAAGTGCGCCAGCGCCGACGGCGCCCGCAGCGGGATGCCGCCGAGACCGAGCAGCATCGCGTTGTAAGAGTAGGACTCGAAGCCGTGGTAGTGCGGGAAGATGGAGTCCGAGTCCGGCAGCTTCACCTGCCACTGCTCGATCCGCTCGCGCAGGGCGTCGGGCACCTTCCGGGTCTTGGTGTCCTTCCAGTACTGGTTGTCCTGACGCGGCGAGGCGTAGTAGTGCAGGACGAGGAACTCCCGCACGCCGTCCATCACGTTGGCGACCTGGCGGTTGTACGCGCCGCGCAGGCGGTCGTCCCAGTCGTCGTCCGGGAAGTGCTTCACCAGCTGCTCCACGGCGTTCTGGATGAAGAAGATGCCGGTCGACTCCAGCGGCTCGACGAACCCGCTCGACAGGCCGACGGCGACGCAGTTCTTCACCCACGACCTGTCGCTGCGGCCGATCCTCATCCTGATGTGGTTGGCCTCCAGGTCCTCCGCCTCGGGGCCGACGAACTCGCGCAGCGTGCGCTCGGCCTCCTCGGCGTCGCAGTAGTCGCTCGCGTAGACGTACCCGGTGCCGATCCGGCCGAACAGCGGGATGGTCCAGATCCAGCCCGCGTCGCGCGCGGTGGCGGTCGTGCACGGCCGGATCCCGCGCTCCCGCATGTCGACCGGCACCCGCAGCGCGACGGCGCTGTCGTTGGGGAGGCTGTCCTGGTAGGACGTGAACGGCACCTCCATCGCCTTGTTGATGAGCAGCCCTCGGAAGCCGGTGCAGTCGATGAACAGGTCGCCGTGCACCTCGCCCCGCTCCTTGGTGACGACGTGGCTGATCCAGCCCCGCTCGTCCAGCACGACGTCGACGACGTCGTCCAGCACGTGCTCGACACCGCGGTCGGTGGAGAACTTCGTGAGGTAGCGCGCCAGCAGGGCCGCGTCGAAGTGGTAGGCGTACGGGAACTGGGTGTCCTGCTCGGACAGCGTCGTGCGGAACGAGCCGGTGGCTCGGGACTCGCTGAAGTCCTGCTCGAAGAGCCTGCCCGACAGGTAGCGGGGCGAGCGCTTGGCGTCGCACAGCGAGGCGATGACGAAGCAGTCCTCGTCGAACCGCTCGCCCGGCCCCTGCTGGAGCCACCAGTCGGTGAGCGGGAAGCCGTCGACCACGCGCAGCCGCTCGAAGGGGTGGTAGAAGTGGGTGTTGTCACCGCGCCAGTTCTCGAAGCGGATGGCGAGCTTGTACGTGGCCTGGCACTCGGGCATCCACTGCCGCTCCTCCAGGCCGAGGTAGTCGAAGAAGTGCCGGACGGTGCTGAAGGTGGCCTCGCCGACGCCGATGGTGGGGACGTTCTTCGACTCGACGACGGTGACGTCGACCCGGTCGCCGAACGCCGCTCGGAGGTACGAGGCCGTCATCCATCCCGCGGTGCCACCGCCGACGACGACTACAGAGTTGACCATTGTGGACTCCAGTTCCTACGGTCGAGAGCCGGTGGGTTTTCAGTAGATGACGCGGGACGACGCGGACGGCCGGGAGCCGCGCGACTTGCGCAGGTCCCTGGCGACGTTCAACCGGCGCAGCCAGCGGTCGGTGCCGTCGTGCCTGGCCGTGAAGGGCTTGCGGCCGTGGACCATGCGGTAGTTGTCGACGAACACGGCGTCACCGGGCCGCAGGACGACCTCCTTCATGGCCACGTCGATGGCCGCGCCGATCACGTCGAGCGCCCGCTGCTCCTCCGGTCCCTGCACACCCCGCATGAAGTGCGGGTCGAGGCGCAGGTACGGGGCGTCGGGGTCGCCGAACAGCACGGCGACCGGTTCGGGCTCCGCCAGCGCGCGCTCGACCCCGGCGCGGCTGCGCGCCTTGAGGTCGGCGACCTTCGGGTCGTGCTCGACGCCGTCGTGCTCGCCGCCGCGGTGCGAGTGGTCGGGCAGGATGCGGAACCGCTTCTCCGACAGGACTTCCGCGGTGCGCTCGTCGATCCGGACGTCGGCGACGTCCGCCATCGTGGTGCTGACGCCCTCGTGGTTGCGCAGGCACACCAGGCCGAGGTAGTCGGTCCTCAGTGGATGGTAGGCGTCCTCGGTGTGCCACACGAGGAGTTCCTCGCTGCCCGAACCGATCTGCTCCTTCTCGTGGCCCTTGATGGGGAACACGTCGTGCATGATGTAGCCGTCCTGCTGCGTCGCCCAGCCGATCGGCTCGCCCAGCAGGCAGGACAGCAGGTAGAAGGCGATGTCCACGCGGATCGTCGGCGACGGGACGGGCTTGTTCGCCCAGTGCTCCGGCGTCGGCCCGACCTCCGCGTCGTCCACCGGGAGCCCGGACACCAGCAGCGCGCCGTGCGCCTCGGACAACCGGTAGTCGTTGAACACCAAGCGGATCCGGCGCGGCAGCTCGTCGGAGTGGACCTTGGCCTCGCGCTGGAACTCCGCCGACTCGACCGTGTCGTAGCGCGCGGCCAGACCGTCGACGACCTCGTCGATGCGGGAGATCTCCTCGTTGCTCAGGTGCAGTTCCAGCAAGGCGACGTCCTCCTCCTGTGTGCGGCGACACCGTCGCGTTCACCGCCTCGCGGCCCTGGTGTCCTTGCGGTGCAACGAAATACTGCAAGAGGTCGACCGATCGCTCCAGGTCTTTGAACCGGGGGCAAAACAGCGTTGTCGCGCGTCGCCCCCGAGGATCAACGCAAGATCATCCTGAAGGAGGACTTCCGGCTACGCGAGAGATCGGTACAGTCACTCGGCGTGACAGCGTCTCCCGATGACGAACCCGGCAGCGAAGTCCCCGCGGCACGGCGGGACCGCGTCGCCGAACTGGAGGCCGAGGTGGAGAGACTGCGCGAGGCGAACGAGATCCTGACCAGGGTGGTCCAGTTCCTCGCGGTGACCGACCTGATGACCCTGTGGGACGAGCAGAACTAGCGCCCCCGAACGCGCGGAAGGGCAGGCGGGAGCACCCGCCTGCCCTTCACCGAACCACCGCGCGGCACGACGCGCCGGCAGAACTCACACGGGCACCGCGCCCGCCTGGCTGACCGACCTCGACCCGACGGCCAGACCGGTCCGCCGGAGCAGCGCGATCCCCAGGGGGGTCAGCGTGTGCATCACCGTGTTGCGGTTGCGCGCGGACCTGATCAGCCCCGCCTCCCGCAGCACGGTCGCGTGCTTGCTGGCCCCCGCTATCGAGATCCCCAGCCGCTGCGCCAGTTCACTCGTGCTGCAACTGTCGTCCAGCACCTGGAGGGCCGCGGCCCGCGTGTGCCCGACCAGAGCGCCCAACGCCTGTCCACCCGCTTCATCCGGATCGTCCACATCGGACACGGAGTCCGCGTTCGCGTTCGTCGAGAAGGCGAGGATCGGGGCGTCCGACCCGCCCCGGTCGATGAACAGGCACGTCTTCGGCGCGAGGAACAGGGCCGGGCTCAGCAGCAGACCGCGGTCGTCGAGGTGCACGTCCCGGTCGTCGTCCCCCGGCACGTGCAGCACCGGCGAATCCCACCGCAGGGTGGGGTGCAGCGTGCCGAACAGCCCGTCCATGCCACCGGAGATCGCGATGCGACCCCGGTCGTCGCGCTCCGCGCGCAGGTGCTTGAGAGCCTGGTCCCAGTACGGGACCACAGCGGCGTTGCCGAACTCGAACACCGCTTCGGCCACCTGGCGCTGCCAGGGCTCGGCGGGCTCCTGACCCGATTCGGAGTCAGACCTCCCGACCAGCCACAACAACTCCGACAGGGGTTTTCGTCGGAACGTCATGCGCTCGATACCGCCCAGCCTGCCACCGAGGCGCACCCGAACCCTGGTGCGCCACGTGCTGAAACCACCTCCCGGCCGGTTGAACAGGTCGAGCGCGAACACGCTCTCGGCGACCACCCCCAGACCGGTCACCATCTTGACGCGAGCTAGATCTTCAACGCTGAAGTGGATCCTCGGCACCTTGTCCCCCAGGACAATCTCGTGCAAAAGCCTTCCCAAACCCCAGTTCAGGCGGAAAGCCAGGTTAGGCCCAGACGAAACCCGCCGTCAACTCTGGTCAAGCCCCTAAAACGGGTGTATCCATGCCAGTTGACGGCAACCTGGTGGGCCTCTCCACCAGCGCTGATGCCGGACCGCCCCGACGGCATCCCGCCAACGGCCTACGCGGGAGTTCGGCCGAACAGCCGAGCACCCGTCCGCCCCGTGTTTTCCCGCCGCCACAAAAGTGCGGGCAACCGGGTCGAATCGCACCCGGCGTGGGCACCGACCGGTTCGGCTTCCCGCACAACGACGGAGCGGGCGACCTCGACGAGGTCGCCCGCTCCGCCCTGGATCGACGCGGTGCGGTCAGTCCGCCCGGCTCCACGCCTTCGCCAACCCCACCCTGCCCCCGGTCTGCAACAGCGACCCCGAGTACACCCGGCTGGCGCCCAGCACGATCAGCACCGCTGACGCGGCCAGCACGCCCATCGACACCAGCGCCTCCCACACGGCCGCGTCCCCGGTGAACAGCCGCACCGGCATCGCGACGGCCGCCGAGAACGGCACGAACGACAGCACCTGCATCACCACGACGTTGTCGGAGAAGAACTGCACCCCGAAGTACGGCCCCATCACCAGGATCATGGCCAACCCCATCGTCGACCCGAGGTCCTCCTGGCGGGAGACCAGCGCGCCCGCGACCGCCCACATGGCCGCCAGCAGCACGAACCCGAGGCACAGGAACGGCACGAACCACCCCAGCGCGGGCGCGACCACCGCCAGCAGCTCCCCCTGGTCCGCGAGCCGCAACGCGATGGGCGCGGCCAGCGCGAGCACCACGACCTGGCCCATCGTCAACAGGACGTGCCCCAGGATCTTCCCCGCGAGCAGCGACCGGATGGGCACCGTGGAGACCAGGATCTCGACGATCCGGGTCTGCTTCTCCGTGACGGTGCTCTGCGCGATGGCCGCGCCGCCCATCCCGAACAGCAGGAAGAACAGGGCGAAGACCAGGATCACCAGCCTCTGCGCACCGGGGCTCACGGCCGAGGCGTCGAGCAGGTCGACCGGCGGCGCCGCCACCAGCGCGCTGATCACGTCGTCCGGCGCGTCGTTGAGCGCGACGACCCGCACGCCGATGGCCGATTCCCCGGTCGTGTCGGGCACGACGGCGGCCTCGACCTCGTCGGCCCGCACCAGCGCCTCGGCGGCGGCCAGGTCGGGGACGACCCGGACCCGGAGGTCCTTGCCGTCCACGGCGGACGCGGCCGACCCCACGGCGGCCACCTCCGGGTCCTCCCCGCCGAACACCGTGGGCAGCACGATCAGCGCGAACAGGCCCGCGACCGTCACCACGAACCCGATCCAGAACCCCTTGGTGCGCACCAGGACGTTCATCTCCCGCTCGGCCACCAACCACGTGGCCGACGCGAACGAGGTCCGGCTCATCAGATCACTTCCTTGAAGATCTCGTCCAACGTGGGCACCACCGGGCTGAACGCGCGCACCGCGCCGCGCCGCAGCGCGTCGGCCAGCACCGCCTGCTCCTCGTCCGGCGCGGAGACCTCGAACACCGCGCGCGGCCCGTCCAGCTCGACGATCCGCACGCCGGGGCTGTCCCGGACCCACCCCGCGTCCGTCGCGACGACCAGCTCGAACCGCGAGGTGCCGTGCTGGGCGCGCAGCTCCTCCCGCGACCCGCTCGCGGCGATCCTCCCCCGCGAGATGATGACCACGTCGTCGCACAGCTGCTCCACCACGGCGAGCTGGTGGCTGGAGAACAGCACCGGCACCCCGCCGGAGGCCCGCTTCCGCAAGACGTCGAGGACGATGTCCACGGCGATCGGGTCCAGCCCGGAGAACGGCTCGTCGAGGACCAGCACGGCCGGGTCGTGCACCAGCGCGGCGGCGATCTGCACGCGCTGCTGGTTGCCCAGCGACAGCGCCTCCAGCTTGTCCCCGGCGCGGTCGGTCAGCTCCAGGTCGGCCAGCAGCCGGTCGGTGTTCTCGCGCGCGGTGGCGCGGTCCAGCCCGTGCAGCCTCCCGAGCCAGGCGATCTGCTCGGCGACCTTCATCTTCGGGTACAGGCCGCGCTCCTCGGGCATGTACCCGAACATCGGGCGCTGCTCGGCGGTGAGCGGGCTGCCGTTCCAGCTCACGGTGCCGCCGTGCGCCGCGAGCACCCCGAGGATGATCCGCATCATCGTCGTCTTGCCGGACCCGTTGGCCCCCAGGAACCCGGTCATCCGTCCAGGACGGACGTCGAAGGACACCTCGTCGAGCACCCGGTTGTCACCGAAGCTCCGACTGATCGAGGTCATTGTCAACATGCCGGGAACGCTAATCGGCGGAGATCGTCACCGCGTCCTGCGCGCGACCCACCCCCTGGTCCTCCGCGCGACCCCCTCAGGCGCCGCCGGGGGCGACGACGCCGTTCTCGTAGGCGAACACCACGGCGTGCGTGCGGTCGCGCAGCCCGAGCTTCGCGAGCACCCGCGACACGTGGGTCTTCACCGTGGTCTCCCCCAGGTGCAGGGTCCGCGCGATCTCGGTGTTGCTGGCGCCGCGGGCCAGTTCGACCAGCACCTCGAACTCCCGGTCGGTCAGCTCGGGCGGCCGGGTCTGGGTGGTCGCGACGGGGGTGTTGAACCGGGCGATCACCCGCCGCGTGACCTCGGGCGACAGCAGTGCGTCGCCGCGGGCGACCACCCGCACCGACTCCACCAGGTCCTCCGGCGAGGCGTTCTTCAGCAGGAACCCGCTCGCCCCGGCCCGCAGCGCCTCGAACAGGTAGTCCTCGCGGTCGAACGTCGTCAGGATCACGACCTTCACCGCGCTCGACGACGGCCGCGCCCCGAGGATCCGCCGGGTCGCCTCCAGCCCGTCGACCTTCGGCATCTGGACGTCCATCAGCACCACGTCCGGCCGCACCCGCTCGACCAGCTCCACGGCCTGCTCGCCGTCGCCCGCCTCGCCGACGACCTCGATGTCCGGCTCCGTCCCGAGGATGACCCGGAACCCCGCTCGCACGAGGTCCTGGTCGTCCGCGAGCACCACTCGCAGGGTCACGCCCCACCGTCCTTCCCGGACTCGTCGACCGCACCGGTGGGCAGGCTGGCCCGCACCAGGTACCCCGAGCCGCGGCGCGGCCCCGCCTCGAACTCGCCGCCGTGCACCGCGACCCGCTCCTTCATCCCCACGAGCCCGAACCCGCCGCCGTCGCGCGTGGACCGACCGCGGCCGTCGTCGGTGACCTCGACCTCCAGCGCGTGGTCGAGGTAGCGCACGCGCACGTCGACCGCCGTCGCGGCGGCGTGCTTGACCACGTTGGTGAGCGCCTCCTGCACGACCCGGTACGCCGACAGCGCCACACCGGGCGGCACCGGCCGCGGTTCGCCGTAGGTCCCCAGGTCCACGGCGAGGCCCGCCGACCGGGCGTTCGCCACCAGGTCGGGCACCTCCTCCAGGCCGGGCGCCGCGGTGACGGCGGTGTCGGCGCCCGCGTCGGCGCGCAGCACCCCCAGCAGCCCGCGCAGCTCGCCGATCGACGTGCGCGCGGTCTGCTCCACCGTCTCCAGCGCGGTGCGGGCCAGGTCGCGGTCGGTGTCGAGCACCCGGCGCGCGGCCCCCGCCTGGATGCCCATCACCGACACGTGGTGGGCGACGACGTCGTGCAGGTCTCGGGCGATCCGCATCCGCTCGGCCACGATGGCGCCCCGCGTGTTCTGCTCCTGCGACAGCCGCAGCTGCTCGGTCCGGAACTCCAGCTCGGCGAGCCTGCGCGCCGACAGCCACGTCAGCTCGCCGAAGAAGTACGCGGACAGGAAGTACATGAGGTTGAAGCTGAGGCCGTAGAGCACCCAGGCGAGCACCGGGTCCAGCGGGCCCGCGGCGCCCTCGAACTCCCGCCTCGGCCCGGCCAGGAAGCCGCTGAGCGCGAGGCCGAGCCAGGCGAACATCACCACGATCACGCCGACCCGCGCGTAGGTCGCCGCCCGGTGGTTCGGCTGCCACCCGCCCGCGGTGAAGATCGCGAGGAACAGCACGACCGACGGGATGAGGTTGTCGCCGACCTGCCGCGACTGGGCGGCGATGAACAGCACGCTCACCACGAGCAGGACGGCCACCGGGTACCGCCGCCGCACCACGAGCGGCGCGCTGAGGGCGACGCTCCACAGGAGCTGCTCGGCCAGGTGCGGTGCCTCGCCGAACGCGAACGCGCCCATGCTGTTGATCAGCACCGTCAACGCCATCGAGGACACCGCCACGGCCAGCGCGACCCAGACGTCCTGCCGCCGCTGCTCCGGTGTGGGCAGCGGGCGCCGCCACTCGCTCCAGACCGGTTCCGTCGTCCCCATGCGGGTCAAGATAGCCCGGCCGCCGTCAGAGCTCGCCGGTGCGGAACTTGTCGAGCACCCGCCGCTCCCGCTTGGTCGGCCTGCCTGCCCCGCGCTCGCGGCGGGCGACCGGGGCGGCCACGACCGGGGGCGGCGGGGGCGTGCGGTCGATGAGGCACGTCGAGGCGTCCACCGCGCCGACGCGCTTCTGGATCACCCGCACGACCTCCACGATCCGGGTCGTGTCACCGATGCGGGCGCGGACCTCGTCGCCCGGCGACACCGTCGTCGCGGGCTTGGCGGGCCGGTCGTTGACGCGCACGTGACCGCCCCGGCAGGCCGCGGCGGCGTCGGATCGGGTCTTGGTCAGCCGGACCGCCCACAGCCAGCGGTCCACACGGGTGGACTCCACGTCGGCAATGATGGCCTGTTCCGCGGTGGCCCGCCGCCGCGGGTCCGGTCAGCCGAGGCAGTCGAGCACCGTCGTGAGGTAGCGCTCCGACCGGTCGGAGCCGATGATGCCGGGCGCCATGCGGTTCATCACGTAGCTGACCGTCAGGCCGCGGTCGAGGTCGACCACCACCAGCGACCCGCCCCACCCGCCCCAGTAGCAGGCGCGGCCCTGCGGCACGTAGGGCACGGTGGTGGTCTCGGGCAGGGCGAAGCCGATGCCGAAGCGCAGCGGCACGCCGAGGACGAGGTCCACGCCGTCGCTCTGCTGGTCGAAGATCACGTCGATCGTGTCCTGCGAGACCAGCCGCACGCCGTCGACCGCGCCGCCGAGCGCGAGCGGGCGCAGGATCGCGGCCACCGACCGCGCGTTGCCGTGGCCGTTGACCGCGCCCAGCTCCGCCCGCCGCCAGTCGTCGGTGTTCGCCGTGGCGGCGTCGAGCGCGGGACTGCCGAACGTCTTGCGCGCGATGTCGTCGGGGTCGAGGGCGGCGAGGTCGAACGGCAGCGGCGGTGGCGGGACGACCGGCGCGATCCGGGCCAGGTCGGCCTCGGCCGCGCCGATCCGGAAGTCGGCGCCCAGCGGGCCCGCGAGGTCCTCGGCGACGAACGCCGTCAGCGACTTGCCCGTGACCCGGCGCACCAGTTCGCCGACGAGGTGGCCCTGGTTGGCGGCGTGGTAGCCGGACGCGGTGCCCGGTGCCCACCAGGGGCGCTGGGCGGCCAGGCGCGCGGTCGCGGTGGCGCGGTCGTAGAAGTCGGCGGTGGTGAACGGCGCCTCCCAGCCGGAGACACCGGACGTGTGGCTCAGGACGTGCCGGACCTCGACGTGCTCCTTGCCGTTCTCGGCGAACTCCGGCCAGTACTTCGCCACCGGCGCGTACGGGTCGAGCAGACCGCGGTCGGCGAGGACGAGCGCCGCGAGGTTCGTGACGGTCTTCGTGGTCGACCACACGGTGGTGATCGTGTGCTCCGTCCACGGCGTGCGGTGCTCGACGTCGTGCCACCCGCCCCAGACGTCGACCACGGTCTCGCCGCCGACGTCCACGACGATGCTCGCGCCGAGCTCGCGGCCCGACGCCAACTCCTCGGCGAGGGCCTGCCCCACCGGGGCGAAGCGCGCGTCCCACCGCC
The DNA here is from genome assembly GCF_057122925.1 of Umezawaea sp. Classification (NCBI taxonomy): domain Bacteria; kingdom Bacillati; phylum Actinomycetota; class Actinomycetes; order Pseudonocardiales; family Pseudonocardiaceae; genus Umezawaea; species Umezawaea sp. The sequence continues at coordinate 49,079 of NZ_DBNGPQ010000126.1, forward strand.
CTGACACCTCGACCATGGCCGCGACCTCCCCGTGACGAGTACCGGCCGACGACGGCCGATCGTGCAACGCGCGGTGTCCACGGCACACCGGTGCAACGTGAGCCGCGCGTGTTGCACTGTGTCATGGGATACTGCGACCGGGCAAGGAGCGAGGGGGAGCCGGTGCAGGAGGCCGCACGACCGACGACGGCTCTGCGCCGGGCGCTGGACGGGTGCCCGGCCAGCCGCAGGCCGACGGTGCTCGACGCGTTCGCCGCCGCCCGGCGCAGGTTCGCCTCCGGCGAGCGGATCGACATGCAGGGGTTGGCCGACGAACTGGGCGTCAACCGGGTGACGCTGTACCGGTGGGTCGGGTCGCGCGAGCAGTTGATCACGGAGGTGCTGTGGGCGGCCACCGTGAAGAACTTCGTCTGGTACCGCTCCCAGCACACCGGCGGGCCTCGGTCCGCCGTCGCGCTCGCCTCGTTCGTCCGCGACGTGAACGACCACCCCGGAATGCGGCAGCTCCTGCGGGACGAACCCGCGCTCGCGCTGGGGTTGTTGACCAGCACCTCCGGCGAGTACCAGCGGCGCTACCTGGGCCTGATCCGCGACCTGATCGCGGAGGACCGCGCGGAGGGCCTGGTGTCGCAGGAGATCCCGCTGGACGACCTGGCCTACACGGCCGCCCGGATCACCGAGTCCTACATCCACACGCGGGTGCTGATCGGGGAGGCGCCCGACGCCCGACGCGCCGCGGTCGTGCTGGGCGTGCTGCTCCGCTGAGGTCGCGACCGGCGGCCGTTTCCCTTGCCGCGTCACCTGGAATGCCTTTTCCGCCATGATCGGGGTTGGCAGGACAACCCGCAGGTCATGCGTCGTCACCGAGCCTCCGCACCCGGCGGATCACACCGGGGGTGAGGCCGGAACTGGCGATCATCACTCAACGTTCCGTTGAAGTTCCTGAGCGTGACGGCTAGTCTCATGTTGCTCCGGGAGCGCTCCCATATCGATCGCTGTTGCTCGATCATCGGAGAATGGAGACTCATCATGCGTGTGCGCAGCACATTAGGGTCCACAACCAGACGACGGGGCGTCATCGCGCTGGTCATCACCGTGCTGGCGAGCATCTTCGTCTGGACCCCGACGGCCTCGGCGCACGGCACCATCGTCGGCCCCTCGACCCGCGCCTACCAGTGCTGGCAGACCTGGGGAAGCCAACACACGAACCCCGCCATGCAGCAGCAGGACCCCATGTGCTGGCAGGCCTTCCAGGCCAACGCCGACACCATGTGGAACTGGATGAGCGCGCTGCGGGACGGGCTCGGCGGCAACTTCCAGGGGGCGACCCCTGACGGTCAACTGTGCAGCAACGCCCTGTCCCGCAACAACTCGCTGAACACCCCCGGCCGGTGGAAGACCACCAACCTGGGCAGCAACTTCTCGATGCACCTGTACGACCAGGCGAGCCACGGCGCCGACTACTTCAAGGTCTACATCAGCAAGAACGGGTTCGACCCGACCACCCAGCGCCTGGGTTGGGGCAACCTCGACTACATCATGCAGACGGGCAGGTACGCCCCGGCCAAGGACATCACGTTCAACGTCCAGACCAACGGCTCCTACCGCGGGCACCACATCGTGTTCACGATCTGGCAGGCGTCGCACCTCGACCAGGCCTACATGTGGTGCAGTGACGTGAACTTCGGCTAGAACGGAATCCGGACCCTGCTGGGAAAGAACCCGGATACCGGTCCAACCGCACCACGCACGCGCTCCACGCGCGACAGGTCCCACCACGGACCTCCGCGTGCGCAGAACCGGTGGATCGGGCAGCCCTGCACCTGCTGCCCGATCCCCGCCGCGACACCAGTATCACCACCACCGGCCGACCCGGCAAAACCCCGCTGATCGGTTGACATCAACAATCCCGATCCCTGCCACACCAACGGATTCGCGCGCGTCCCGGCAGCCGACCCGTGCTTCCTCCGTTGCGCGCCGCGCGGTGGCGCCCCACCCGCCAACGCCTCGAACCCCGAGCCGGACGACGACGAGAACACGGCAGGCGTCCAGCGCGTGGTCGCCGAACCCGCACCGCTCCTCCGGGCTCACCGCGCAGTGCGGACGGCTCGACCGGTGCGCACCTCCAGCGGCTGCAAGTCCCCCGTGATCGCCTTCACCGGCGGCGTCCTGCCGCAGGGCGGCGACTCCGGCCCCCCGTTCCACGCCAACGGCGTCTCCGCGCGGTTCGGCGTCTCCGTCGCCACCTGATCCGGGTCCGAGGACGGGCCGGGGGCGGGTCGACACGCCCCCGGCCCGTTCACGTGACCTCCAGCCGGTACGGCCCGCCGGTGGCGGTCCCGCCTGCCGCGTCGCGGGTCACCACCGCGACGGCGTGCAGCTCGTGGGCACCGGGCGGCAGCGGCCCGGACGCGTCGTCGGTCGTCATCGGCGGCGACCCGCACGCCGCCAGCACCGCGGCCCACCCCGAGCAGGACCGCACCGCGCACCACCCTCGTCGTCGACGTGGGCACCTCGCTCTCGTTCTCCGGACGGAACCCGCGCCGCCACCGGTCGCACCGGGCGCGGTGATGCCCCGTGGCGGCGAACGACCCCCGCGCGGTCGCGTGGTCTCGGGGGTGAGCTGCCGGTTCAACGCGGATCGGGCGGGTGGTGAACCCGGCACGTCGACGGTGGACCGAGGACACCCACCGCACCGAGAGGATCCGTCGTGACACCACTGCCGCGAACCCCGGCAACCCTGGCACTGGTCCTGGGACTGGCCGTCGTCGCCGCCCCCGTCCCGGCGTCGGCGAGCCCGGCGCCCGCCGTCGCCACCGTGCGGGCCGACCGCCCCGCCGCACCCCCGCCCCCGCCCATGGCCGACGGGAGCCCCACCGCCCAGGCCTGCGTGCTCGGCGTCTGGGACGGGCCCTCCTACACCGGGAGGGGCGTGTGCTTCCAGGTCACCCAGGTGCCCAACTGGGCGGGCTACACCTACCCCGACGGCAGCCCCGTCAACAACACCGCGAGCTCCACCTTCAACTACGGGAGCTGGCGGATCAGGCTCTGCGCCAACCGCGACTTCGTCAACTGCATGAGCGCCCTCGTGCAGCCCGGCAGCGGGTTCACCACGCTGCCCAGCGGCTTCGACAACGCCGTCAGCTCGCACTTCAACGCGAGCGTCTGACCGGTGCGGGTGGGCACGCCCCGACCGCGCCCACCCGCACCGGGGAGCCACGGGCCCGCGGGGCCCGTGGTACTCCCTCCGACACCGCGGACCCCGCACCGCCGACCCCGGCGCCCGCGCGCCCGGCAGCGGCCCGATCCGGGTTCACCCCGCGGGTCGGAGTCGTCAGATCCCCATCGACGCCAGCTCGATCGCCGTGCGGTAGTTGGCGGCGGCCGTCACCACGCAGGCGCGGTAGGTCCGGTTGTCCCGGACGACGAGGAAGTAGTCGTAGAGGTTCCGCGCGTACATGACCAGGTACAGCAGACCGGGGACGAAGCCCGGCGGCCTCGGGACGAGGGCGAAGCGCTCGGAGCAGCGGAGGATCTCACCGGTCGCCGTGGACAGCACGTCGGCGACGTCGCTGTTCATGTTCCAGCCCGCCGCCAGTTCCGGCGTCCAGATCACGCCCGCCACCAGGCGCAGGCTCTCCTGCTCCTCCGGGGTCGGATCGCTCGCGACCGCGACCGGTGGGGCGGGCGCCGCCACCGCCGGGGCAGCGGTCGTGCCCACCATCCCGAGCACCGCGACGATCACCACGAGAACACGCGACCAGGCCATGACTCTCCTTTCCACACGGGGAAGTCCGCTCTCAGACAACCACGCGGCCGGGCACCGGGCAGCCTCCGAACGGCTAGATCAACTCTGCTGCGGGTGGCCTCACGGAGCAGCGTGCGGCGGCGCGTGGTCGGCCTTGAACAGCGCGGCGCCCACGGTCCGCGGCACCGGGTCGCGCAGCGGGGTCGGCGGGTTGCGAGCCCGATCCCGGCAGTGGTTCCGGGGCAACACCCACCGCACCCGCCCGACCCGGCGCGCGGTGAACGCCGCCACCGCCCCGGACACCCCGTGGTCGCGCAGCGGTTCGCAGAGACCGACGGTCAGGACCGTGCGACCGTTCGGGCCGAGGCGCGCCGTCCAGCCGGTCAGGCCCGGCTCGCCGCCGTCCAGGACGAACCGCCGGCGGACCTGGCCGGGAAGCGGGGCCGCACGTCGGCGCGGACGGCGGAGTCGATGCCGTCGGCGCCGACCACCAGGTCGTAGGTCCGCGTCGAACCGTCGTCGAGCACCACCCGGCCGGACGGCTCGACGGCGGTGACCGCGACCCCGAGCCTGGTGACGCCGTCGGCGAGCGCGCCGCGCAGCACCTCGTGCGGGTCGGTGCGGGAGATGGCCGCGCACTCGGCCACGCCGCCCCGGACCTCGTCGGCCCCGACGTCCCCGAGCACCCCGCCCGGTGGTCGAGCGTGCGCTGCCGGGTGATCGGGGCCGCACGACCTCGCCATCGACCCCGAGCGCGTGCGGGGAGCGGACGGCGTTGGCGGGCAGCTAGGGGCCCGCACCGCCCGGCCGCCACTCGGCAGCGCGTTCGACCACCAGGTCGACCTCGTGGTCCCGCGGGGCGATGGCCGCCGCCGGCCCGACGATCCCCCGCCGACGACCAGCACGCGCGACCGCGCCACGGCGCCTCCCTCCCGGTCTGTCCACACCGGACGCGGATGGCCCGCTCCCCCGCGCGCACGGGCGTGGTGTTTCGACTCACAAGTGGAAACAAATCGCCCGTGGCCTGGAATTGTGCCGGGTGGACCACCCTACCCAGCGCGGGAGAACGAGTGAGCACCACGGTTGACCGTCCCCCCGTCGCGCCGACGGTGCTCACGCTGGCGCTCGTGCTCGGCGGGCTCAGCGCGTTCGGCCCGCTGTCGATCGACATGTACCTGCCCGCGATGCCGCGGATGGCGGTCGACCTGCACGCCTCGGACGCGACGGTCCAGCTCACGCTGACCTCGTTCATCATCGGCCTCGCGCTCGGCCAGCTCGTCGTCGGCCCGCTGTCGGACTCTCTGGGCAGGCGCCGCCCCCTGCTGGTCGGCCTCGCCCTCTACGCCGTCGGCTCCGTGCTGTGCGCGGTGAGCCCGACGAGCGGCGTGCTGATCGGCGCCCGAGCCGTCCAGGCCGTCGGCGCCGCCGCGGGCCTGGTGATCGCCAGGGCGACCGTGCGCGACCGCTACTCCGGCATCGCGATGGCCCGGTTCTTCTCCACCCTCATGCTGGTCAACGGCGTCGCCCCTGTCCTGGCACCGGTCATCGGCGCCCAGCTGCTGACCTGGACGTCCTGGCGCGGCGTGTTCGTCACCCTCGCCGTGATCGGCACCGCGCTGCTGGCCGTCGTCGTGCTGCTGCTGCCGGAGTCGCTGCCCGCCGACCTGCGCACGCCTGCCCGGCCCGTCGCGGTCGTCCGCACCTACGCCCGGCTGTTCACCCAGCGGTCGTTCGTCGGGTACGCCCTCGCGTCGGGCCTGATGTTCGCGGCGATGTTCGCCTACATCTCCGGTTCCTCGTTCGCGCTCCAGGACGTGTACGGCCTGAGCCCGCAGCAGTTCAGCCTGGTGTTCGGCCTGAACGGCGTGGGCATCATCCTCGCGGGCGGCGTCAACCGCAGGCTGGTCGGCCGGTTCGGCGAGCACGTCATGATGCGGTCGGGCCTCGTGCTCGCCGCCGTCTCCGGTCTCGCCGTCCTGGCCGCGGTGGCCACCGGCCTCGGCCTGGTCGGCCTGCTGGTCCCGCTGTTCTTCCTCGTCTCCGCGGTCGGCGTCGTGCTGCCGAACGCCACGTCGCTCGCACTCGCCGACCAGGCCCGGTCCGCCGGGGCGGCCTCGGCGCTGCTCGGCGTCTTCCAGTTCGTCATCGGCGGCGGCCTGGCCACCCCCCTCGTCGGCCTCGGCGGACCGGGCACCGCGCTGCCGATGGCCGTGGTGATCGCCGGGTTCGGCGTGCTGGCGCTGCTGGTGTCGCTCGTGGTCAACCGAGCGCCCGCGGCGGGCTAGTCCCTGCCCTGGTGCACGTCGCCGTCCATGAAACCGACCTGGAACACCGTCTTGGCGTTGGCGCCGTCGAACCTGTTCCGCACCACGGCCTTCTGCGGCACGGCCTTCGGTTCGGGCTTCGCGGGCGCGGGCGCGCTCACGGGTCGGTCGCCGGAGCCGAACCCGTCGCGCAGCAGGTCGCCGCTGGGCTTCGGGACGTACAGGTAGGCGGTCGTGGTGAGCTCCTTGACCTCGACCTCCACCGGGGCGACGCGTGACGGCCGCAGGGTCGCGTACCCACCTGCCAGCACGTCCTCGAAGACCCGCTGCGACAGCACGGCGGAGACGAACGTCTGCTCGGGGTCGGAGCCGGTGAGCGCCGCGCGCACGGGAGCGGCGTCGAGCAGCCGGTGCGCGGAGATGAGCGTGGCCCCGATCGCGCCCCGCCTGCCCTCCTCGTCGGGGTCGGCCACCGGGCCGACCGTGAGGGCGACCCGCATCCTCAGGGAGGCGCTGCGGCGGAACCCGCGCATCCGCGCGTCCTGCTCGGCCAGCTCCTCCTGGAGGGCGTCGAAGAAGCGGCTGACCACGGCGGGCAGGTGGCGCGGGTCGAAGCCCATGCCGAACCCGTCGCCGGTGTTGTGCGGGAAGAGCGGCGCGGCGCGGACGTGGGCGAGACCCGCCCGCTCGAACGCGCGGATGAGCACTTCGTAGATCGTCTCGGCCAACGCCGTCTGGACGACGTCGTCGTTGCCGCCGAAGTCCTTGGTGTCGACGACGAGCACCGCCCGGTACGGCGGCAGGTCGAGGACGGGTTCACTGCTGGTCAAGGTCTCCACTCTCCGGTCGGGAAGTATTGGCGGCGTCCAGTGTGCCGCGTCGGGGGCGGAGCGGGTCCCGCATTCGGCGGCTTCGGCGCCGCCAGTCGCCGCTTCACGCGATCGGGTGGCCCCGCGCTTTTTTTCCGGGGTGGCGACGCCCCTCCACCGGGCGGTGAAGACCAATCCCTCTGGGAGCGCTCCCAGAGATGATCGACGCTTCTCGACCGGAACAGGGCCCATCCGGACCACGGGCGAGTACTCCTTCCAGGCGCACGAACCGCCGATCGGCGGCGGCCGAAGGGACTGTTCGCCAACAAATAGGGCCGTGCGGCCGAAAGCGTCGAAGATGACCATCCACAGTGGACTACAGACCACCGGCCGAAAATGCGGTCTGTACACCGCGTAACGTGGCCGTTACCCTCCTGTCTGGGAGCGCTCCCAGACGCGGTAGTCCGGATAGCCGCCCCACGCACCAGATCCCTGACAAAGGCGTCGTGAGGAGATCGTGAAGATGAGTTCCCCTGCAAGCGGGCATCCCAGCCCACCGAGTCGAGGTCCGCGCATCGCGGCCATCGGCGCGACCACGGCGCTGTTCGTGGCCATGATCGGCGTCGCGACGAGCACCCAGGCGTCGGCCGCACCGGGGTGCAAGGTCGACTACAGCGCCTCGAACTGGGGCGGTGGCGGGTTCACCGGGTCGGTCAAGATCACCAACGTCGGTGACGCCATCTCCGGCGGGTGGACGTTGAAGTTCGCGTTCCCCGGCAGCCAGCAGGTGTCGCAGGGCTGGAACGCCGCCTGGACGCAGTCCGGCACCGGCGTGACGGCGACCAGCATGTCCTACAACGGCAACATCGGTACCGGCGCGTCGATCGACATCGGCTTCAACGGCACCTACTCCGGCACCAACGCGGCGCCGACGTCGTTCTCGCTGAACAACGTGACGTGCACCGGCCAGCCGGGCACGACGACGACCACCACCACGACCACCACCACGCCGGGTGGCCCCGGCAGCGGCAGCCGGGTGGACAACCCCTACGTGGGCGCCAAGGTCTACGTGAACCCGGACTGGTCCGCGAAGGCCGCGGCCGAGGCGGGCGGCAGCCGGATCTCCAACCAGCCGACCGCCGTGTGGATGGACCGCATCGCCGCGATCAACGGCACCACGGGCGCCAGGGGCCTGGTCGGCCACCTGGACGAGGCCGTGCGGCAGGCCGCGGGCGAGACGGTGACGATCCAGCTCGTCATCTACAACCTGCCCGGTCGCGACTGCTCCGCGCTCGCGTCGAACGGTGAACTCGGAGCGACGGAGATCGACCGCTACAAGACCGAGTACATCGACCCGATCGCGGCGATCCTCGCTCGGCCCGCGTACGCGAACCTGCGGATCGTGACGGTCGTCGAGATCGACTCGCTGCCGAACCTGATCACCAACGTGAGCCCGCGCCCGACCGCGACGCCGAACTGCGACGTGATGAAGGCCAACGGCAACTACGTGACCGGTGTCGGCTACGCCCTCGCCAAGCTCGGCGCGGTGCCGAACGTCTACAACTACATCGACATCGGCCACCACGGCTGGCTCGGCTGGGACGACAACTTCGGCCCGACCGCGGAGCTGCTGTACCAGGCCGCGAACGCGTCCGGCAGCACCAAGGCCAACGTGCACGGCTTCATCGCCAACACCGCGAACTACGGCGCCACCACGGAGCCGTACTTCAAGGTCGGCGACACGGTCGGCGGCCAGCCGATCCGCGAGAAGGCCAAGTGGATCGACTACAACAAGTACGTCGACGAGCTGTCCTACGCGCAGGCGTTCCGCCAGCGGGCCGTGCAGGCGGGCTTCGACTCGGGCGTCGGCATGCTGATCGACACCTCGCGCAACGGCTGGGGCGGCACCGCCCGTCCGACGGGCCCCGGCCCCACGACGAGCCCCGACGCCTACGTCGACGGTGGTCGCATCGACCGCCGCATCCACCTCGGCAACTGGTGCAACCAGAAGGGTGCGGGCCTCGGCGCGCGTCCGACGGCGGCTCCGGCCAGCGGGATCGACGCCTACGTGTGGGTCAAGCCTCCGGGCGAGTCCGACGGCGCGAGCAAGGAGATCCCGAACGAGGAGGGCAAGGGCTTCGACCGCATGTGCGACCCGACCTACGAGGGCAACGCCCGCAACGGCAACAGCATGTCCGGTGCACTGCCGGACGCGCCCCTCTCGGGCCACTGGTTCTCCGCCCAGTTCCAGGAGCTCATGAAGAACGCCTACCCGGCGCTGTAGTGACCTGAACGACCAGCGGATGCCGTCCTCGTCCCACGCGAGGGCGGCATCCGCCGCTTCACCTCGATCCGGTGGTCGACCCGCGCCACGTCAGGCGACCGCGCCCCTGGCGACGGGCCCGCACCCCCTGACCGACAGCACGACGATCAGCACGCCGCTCAGGGCCGTGCGGGCGTAGACGAGCGTGACCGGTTCCAGCGTGGCCGGTGCGGTGAACTGGGAGAGGACCAGCCCGCCGTAGCCGAGCACCAGCGCGACGCCGAACCGGCGCGCGTTCTTCCACCGGCGCGCCATGACCACCCCGAGCACGCCGGTGCAGATCCGCAGCAGCGGGTCCGTGGTGTCGAACGGGAAGATCGGGTGGAACGCCGTCACCAGGTGGAAGAGCCCGACCGCCAGCGCGATCCACTGCAACCTCCCGAACGGGACGGCCTTCCGCGTCTTCCGCAGGTTGGACCTCGCCACGACGCCTCCTCGCGGATCGTTCGAAGAGTCGCAGCGCACCACCTTTCGCCGCTCCCGTCCTGGGATACCCGCCCGGACGGGCGCGAGTCCACCCGGCAGGGCGAACTCCGAGCGGGTTCCGTCACTGTCCGCTCAGGACGAACAGCGGAACCCCCGGTCGTGCACGGGTCGTTGAGGGGTCGATGACCACTTCGGACCCGACCGTCCTGCGCTTCCACGTCCTCGGCGACTCGCTCGCCGCGGGCGTCGGCTGCACGCGCGCCGAGGAGACCCTCGGCCACCGGCTGGCCCGCGCCCTGCGCGCGGCCGGGCACGGGGTCGACCTCCGTGTGCTCGCCGTGTCCGGCGCCCGTTCCGCCGACCTCGCCGCCCAGGTCCGCACCTCGCTGTCCGCGGGCGTCGACCTCGCCCTGGTCGTGATCGGCGCCAACGACCTCACGTCGTTCGTGCCGAGCGCGGTCGGCGCGGGCCTGGTGCACGACGCCGTGGCCGCGCTCCGCCGGGCGGACGCGCGGGTCGTCGTCGCCACCGCTCCCGACCTGGGCGTCGTCTCCCACGTGCCGCCCGCCTACCGCGGCCTGGTGTCGTCCATCAGCGGTCAGTACGCCGGTGCCCAGGGCGACGCCGTGCGGCGCGCGGGCGGCGTCGTGGCCCCGGTCGGCGCCCAGCTCTCCGCCCGCTTCGCGGCCGACCGCTCGCTGTTCTCCGCCGACCGCTTCCACCCGTCCCCCGCCGGCTACGCCGTGATCGCGTCCGCGTTGGAACCCACCGTGACGGCGGCGGCGGAGCACCGCCTCCCGGCGCGGTGAGCCCCCGGCGACGGGCGGTGACGGAGATAGCACCGATCGGCGCGGAAGGGAACAAGCGGCCAGGGTAGATTTCCGGTGACCCCTGTCAGCGACAGATCGGATGGACCACGCATGACCGCCGCCACTCCGGTGGACACCTCGCCGTCGGCCGCTTTCCGCGAAGCGAGCAGGCGCCGGACGTTCGCGGTCATCAGCCACCCCGACGCGGGCAAGAGCACGCTCACCGAGGCGCTCGCGCTGCACGCGAGGGTGATCTCCGAGGCCGGTGCCGTGCACGGCAAGGCCGGCAGGCGCGGGGTCGTCTCCGACTGGATGGAGATGGAGCAGGCCCGAGGCATCTCGATCACCTCGGCGGCCCTCCAGTTCTCCTACGGCGACGCGGTCATCAACCTGCTCGACACCCCCGGCCACGCCGACTTCTCCGAGGACACCTACCGCGTCCTGTCGGCCGTGGACTGCGCCGTCATGCTGCTCGACGCCGCGAAGGGCCTGGAGCCGCAGACGTTGAAGCTGTTCGACGTCTGCCGCCACCGCGGCATCCCGGTGATCACGTTCATCAACAAGTGGGACCGGCCGGGCCGCGACGCGCTCGACCTCTGCGAGGAGATCAAGCAGCGGATCGACCTGGAGCCCATGCCCCTGACCTGGCCCGTGGGCGAAGCGGGCCGGTTCCGCGGCGTCCTCGACCGCGCCGACGGCAGCTTCATCCGCTACACCAGGACCGCGGGCGGCGCCACCGCCGCGCCCGAGGAGCGGATCGAGCCGTCCCGCGCCCTCCAGGAGGAGGGCGAGGACTGGACCCACGCCGTCGAGAGCGCCGAACTGGTCGACATCTCCGGCGGCGAGTTCGACGTGGCCAAGTTCTTCGACGCCACCGCCACCCCGGTCCTGTTCGGCTCGGGTGTGCTGAACTTCGGCGTGCGCCACCTGCTGGACCTGATCGTGTCCCTGGCGCCCCGCCCCACCCCCAGGCACGACGTGAACGGCGAATCCCGCCCGCTGAACTCCCCGTTCTCGGCGTTCGTGTTCAAGGTGCAGACCGGCATGGACAAGTCCCACCGCGACCAGGTCGCCTTCGCACGAGTCTGCTCGGGCGTCTTCGAACGCGGAATGGTCGTCACCAACGCCACCACCGGAAAACCGTTCGCCACCAAGTACGCCCAACAGGTCTTCGGCCGGGAACGCACCACCTTGGACGTCGCCTACCCCGGCGACGTCATCGGCCTCATCAACGCCTCAGCCCTCCGGGTGGGCGACACCCTCCACGCCGGAAAACCGGCCGTGCGCTTCCCCGGCCTCCCCAGCTTCGCCCCGGAACACTTCGCGGTAGGCCGCCTCACCGACCTGAGCAGGGCCAAGCAGTTCCGCAAGGGCGTGGACCAACTGGCGCAGGAGGGCGTGGTCCAGGTCCTCACGTCAGACCGCCGAGGCGACGGCGTCCCGGTATTCGGCGCAGTGGGCCCCATGCAGTTCGAGGTAGCGGTACACCGCCTACTGGCAGAATTCGGCTGCGTGGTCAAAATGGACCACCTCCCGTACACGATGGTACGACGAATGCCAGACCCAAAACTGCGCTCCACGATCAACCTGGGCAACCGAGGCGAATTCCTCACCAGGGCAGACGGCGCAGAACTGGTGGTGTTCAACGACCAAACAGCACTGAACGTAACCCTGCGGCTCAACGAGGGCTTGGTCCTGGAACCACTGGTAGCCGGCACCACCTGACCAACCAGGCCGAGGGCGGGGCCGGGCCCGGGCCGGAGGGGGCTGGGGCTGAGGGCCAGGCTGGGGCTGGGGCTGGGGGCCAGGCTGGGGCTGGGGGCCAGGCTGGGGCTGGGGCTGGGGGCCAGGCTGGGGCTGGGGCTGGGGCTGGGGGCCAGGCTGGGCTGGGACCGGGCTGGAACTGGAGCTTGGCCTGGGACCGGGCTGGGCGGCGGCCAGGCCGGAGCTGGAACCGAGGCCGGGGCCGGGGCCGGACTGCGACTGGAACTGGAACTGGAACTGGAACTGGAACTGGGACCGGTCAACAAACGGGACCGCAACCAGGAACGGGACCGCAATCGGGAACGGGACCGCAATCGGGTCAGCAGTCGGGACCAACCAAGGCGAGCCGCTGCCTTCCCTAAACCAGTGGCCGATTTTACTTGGGGGATTTGACCCTTACCCTGGTAGATCGGGCAGGTTGACACCACCTGCCCTTTAGCCCGATCAAAGGGTCAAATCGAGGGGCCCCAAGTCAAATCGGCCACCCCCGCCGGGACTTGCAGCCACCCCAATCCCCGCTGAACCAGCAGCCACCCCATTCCCCCACTAAAACCAGCAACCACCCCGCCAAAACCAGCAACCACCCCGCTGAAACCAGCACCCACCCCGCCCCCTCGGAACCAACACCCCCAGACCCACCCGAAAACCAGTTGCCCATCCCCACCAGCCACACCACCATGACGCCCATGGATCAGTAAGTGGCACCACGTGGAACCAGCCGGGTCAGAGGCAACTCCCCGTCTCCTCCACGCACCTCCCCCACCCCGCGACGAGATCACCCGTCGCGCGACCAGGCGTGCCCGTTTCCGCCTACCCCTGAGCCACCTGATCCGACGGGGACCCATGTCCAGCACCCGACCCACCGACCGCAAATCCCTCTGGACCGTCAGGCGACAAGCCCTGCCCACCATCCTCAAACCCTGCCCGGCGTGCGACTCCACCCGCCACCACCCCACGGGCAAGTTCCGCGTCAACGCCAACGGCAAGCTCCTGGACGTCTGGCTGCTGGTCAACTGCGACCGCTGCGGCCGGACCTCCAAGGTCCCCGTCCACGAGCGCGCCCACGTCCACTCCCTCAACCCCACCCACCTGAGGGCGTTCGAGACCAACGACAGGTCCGCGGTCGACCGCCTGGCCGCGGACCCGACCCTGGCGACCAGGAACCAGTACCGCCTCGACTGGACCGACACCTGGTACCTGGACACGGACACGCAGTTCTACGACGTCACCGACGGCACCCCGCTGGAGGTGGTGGTCCGGTTCGAACTCCCCGCCCCCATCCGGGTGGAGAAGCTGGTCACCGCCGGGCTCAACACCACCAGACCCACAGCCAGGAACCTGGTCGCGGAAGGCCACCTCCACCTCCCGCTGCCCCTCCGCTCCAAGGCCCGAACGGACTTCACGTTCCACCTCACCCCACCGAACACCCCACCGAACACCCGACCGAACACCCCGCCAACAACTCCACCGAACACCCCGCCAGACACTCCACCGAACACCCCGAACAGGGGCCGCTAGGGGTCGATCCCGCACCCACCGGGCACGGACCATGGACCACGACGGAGGTGATCCCCTTGACCGCTCAACCACACACGGTGCTCCCGGCCCACCTGGGCCTGCCGGAACTCCGGATCGGCGCGGCCAAGGTGGACGAGGCCGCGCGCCAGCTCTTCGGCGTGGTCACCCGGACCCCCTTGCAGCACAACGCCCGCCTCTCCGCCAAGACCCCCGGCCAGGTCTGGATCAAGCGCGAGGACGCGCAGCCCGTCCGCTCCTACAAGCTGCGCGGCGCCTACCGGCTGCTCGCGTCGCTGGAGGACACGGCCACCGGCGTCGTGTGCGCCAGCGCGGGCAACCACGCGCAGGGCGTGGCCTACGCGTGCGCCGCGCTGGGGGTCCGGGGAACCGTGTTCCTCCCCGGCACCACACCGGCCCAGAAGCGGACCCGGATCGCCGCCATCGGCGGCGAGTGGATCACCATCGCCATCGCGGGCGACACCTACGACGACGCCCGGGCGGCGGCGGAGCGGCACGCGAGGGACACCGGGGCCGTGGTGGTCCCGGCGTTCGACGACCTGCGGACGCTCGTGGGGCAGGGCACCGTCGCCGTCGAGATCATGGCCCAGCTGGGCCGGGTCCCGGACCGCATCGTGGTCCCCGTCGGCGGCGGCGGGCTGCTGGCGGGCATGGCCACGTGGCTGCGGGCCCGGCACAGCGAGGTGGAGCTGATCGGCGTGGAACCGGCGGGCGCGGCGAGCATGGCCGCCGCGCTCGACGCCGGACGTCCGGTGACGCTGCGCGACCTGGACACGTTCGTGGACGGCGCCGCCGTCCGGCGGGCCGGTGACGTGACGTTCCCGATCGTGCGGGACAGCGGCGCGCGGCTGGTGTCGGTGTCCACGGCCGCCGTGTGCGTCGAGATGCTCGACCTCTACCAGGTCGACGGCATCATCGCGGAACCCGCGGGCGCACTGGCGACCAGCGCGATCGGGCGGGCGCTGGACGGCGACACGGGCGGGCTGACCGTGTGCGTCGTGTCCGGCGGCAACAACGACGTGACCCGCTACCCCGACGTGATGGAGCGGGCCTCGCTGGAGGCGCCCTACTTCTCCAGGTAGCCCTTGCTGGAGTTGCTGTACGTCATGCCGCTGGACTCGCCGGAGCACAGGCAGCGGCGGAGGTTGCCGCTCGCGGCCATCGCGGTGCAGTAGCGCAGCGCGACGGGGTCGTGCGTGGCCACCGGGTGGGGGCACACGGCGCACGCCGCGTCGGTCGTGGAGTCGGAAGGGGTCGCGTGCACGTCGGCCGTTGGCATCTGCCCGGTCCTCTGCGTCGTCTTACCTGGTCCGGCGGCCGGGTCGGTGCGACCACGGCGCGGAAGGGTCGCGGTCCCCGGCGGACCGGGGTGGTCAGGGGCGACGGCCCTACGCTACCCCGCCCGCCGGGAACGGACACGATGTGGTCCCGGTCACAGTGAGAACCCGTGAGCGCGTCGTCACCGTCTGGCCCGGCATGACCATCACGAGCACCTCGATCGGAGCCGTCGCGGCACTGGCGGCGGGCCTCCTCACGGCGGTCGCGCCCACGGCGTCGGCCGCTCCCCCATGGCTGACCTGGTCGTCCTGCCCGGACGCCACCGAGGCCGACTGCGCGACCCTGACCGTTCCCGTGGACTGGAGCAGGGAGGGCGGCCCGACCGTCGACCTCGCCGTGGCGCGCCGCCCGGCCACCGATCCCGCCCGCCGCATCGGCGTGCTGGTGGTGAACCCCGGCGGTCCCGGCGGGTCGGCGGCCGAGTTCGCCAAGGAGGCGCCCTCGACGTTCAGCCCCGAGGTCCTGGCCCGCTTCGACGTCGTCGGCGTCGACCCGCGCGGTGTCGGCGACAGCAACCCGATCCTCTGCGACACCTCCGCCACCGGCGTGCCCTACCCGACCGGCAGGCCGGACACGCCGGAGCGCTTCGCGGGGCTGGCCGCGTTCAACCGCGCCGTGGCCGCCGACTGCCGGGCCAGGACCGGGCCCGTCTTCGACCGGGCCGACGCGCGGAGCGCCGTGCGCGACGTCGACGCCCTGCGCGCCGCGCTCGGCGAGCGGAGGATCAGCTACTTCGGCGTCTCCTACGGCACGCTGTACGGGCAGGAGTACGCCGAGCGCTTCGGCCACCGGCTGCGCGCGATGGTGGTCGACAGCGTCGTGGACGGCAGCGCCGACCTGTCCGGCCTGATGCTCCAGGGCGCGCGGGCCGCCGAGGACGTCTTCGCCGAGTTCGCCCGCTGGTGCGGCGCCACGCCGACGTGCGCGCAGCACGGCCGGGACGTCCCTGCGCTGTTCGACGCGCTGCGGGGCAGGGCGGAGCGCGGTGAGCTGCACGAGCCCGGCGCGCCCGACGAGCCGCTGGAGGTCGACCAGCTCGTCGAGCGGACCGTGCGCGCGGGCTACGGCCCGAACTGGGACCTGCTCTCCGCCTACCTCGCGGACCTGGAGGCCCAGACCGGCGCACGGACCTCGCCCGCGACCGACGGCGTCGGCGCGTCCGCGGTCTCGCGCAGGCCGCACCTCGCGGTGCTGTGCGAGGACTTCACCGGCCACCCCACGTCGGCGGACGACGTCGTGAGGATCGACCGCGAGGTGCGCGGGGCGGCGCCGGTGGTGCGGGCCGCGCCGATCTGGAACCGCGCGCTGACGTCGTGCGTCGGCTGGACGGGTCCGGTGCTCAACCCGCCGGGACCGTGGACGCCCCGGCACGCGCCCCCGGTGCTGATGCTCAACTCCCTGCACGACCCGTCCACCGGCCACGAGGGCGCGGTGACCGCGTGGCGGCAGTCGCGCGGTGCCGCCACGCTGGTGACCTACGAGGGCACGGGCCACGGGGTGTACACCCGCACCGACTGCACCCGCGCCACGGCCGACGCCTACCTGCTGGACCTGGTGGTGCCCGCCGACGGCACGCGCTGCCCCGCCGCCGGGTGAGCCCCGCGCCGCGCCGCGACGCGGGGCGACCGGCGGATCACCCACTCGGCGACGACCACGTTGACCACCCAGCCCGCGGCCATCAGCAGCGTCCTGGTGTCCTCGCCCGGCACCACGCCCGCGACCACCCAGGGCAGGTGCGTGAACACCTGCGTGCCCGCGCCGAGGCCGATGGCGTAGCCGCGGACCATCCACGCGCGGTGCGCGGGGAAGTCCCGCCGCCGCACCGCGAGGAAGCCGAGGACGATCGCCGCGGCCATGGCCGTGCCGAACACGAGCCGCAGCGGGGTGAGGAGCGCGCCGTCGCCGGGCGGCTGCGGGTAGACCAGCGCCATCCACAGGCCGGTGAGCGCCGCGACGAGTCCGGCCGGGACCAGGACCCGGCCGGACCGGCGGTGCCAGGCCCGGTGGCGGGCGCGGAAGCCGGGCGCGAACTGGAAGGCGCCCAGCACGCAGAACAGCGTCGCGCCGACGATGTGCAGCACGACGGGCAGCGGCATCGCGACGAAGCGCTCGTTGGCGGACGTGACCTCCGCGCCGCGCGCCAGTTCGGTCACCCGCACGGCACCCGCCACCGAGGGCACCAGGGAGAGGAGGATCAGGGACGCGGGGACGAGCCTGTCGGCCCTCGTGGTCGTCATGGGTGAATCCTGACGACGGCGGGCGCGCCGATCATCGGTGGAAAGGCCGGAGCAGACCTGGTCCGGAGTACCGGGCGGCGCTAGTACTTTCGGTCGGGACCGCCCCGGACGCGGTTCGTCTCGTAGGCCCAGATGGCGATCTCGACCCGGTTGCGGACCCCCAGCTTCGCCATCAGGCTGGCGACGTGGGTCTTGACGGTGCTCAGCGTGATGAACAGCTCGTCGGCGATCTCGCCGTTCGTCCGTCCGCTCGCGACGGTCGCGAGCACCTGCTCCTCCCGCTCCGTCAACGGTTCCACGGGCTGCACCGGCGGCGCGGACGGCCCGCCGTCGGCGAAGGCGCTCAGCAGCCGCGCGGTGACGCTCGGCGCGATCAGCGCGTCGCCCTCGGCCGCGGCGTGCACGGCCTGCGCGAGCAGCGCGGGCCCGGCGTCCTTGAGCAGGAACCCGCGGGCACCCGCCCGCAGCGCCGCGTAGACGTACTCGTCGAGGTCGAAGGTCGTGATGACGACGACCGCCAGCGGTTCGGCGACGGTCGGCCCGGCCAGCAGCCGGGTGGCCTCGATGCCGTCCAGGTCGGGCATCCGGATGTCGAACAGGCACACGTCGGGGCGGAGCCGCCGGGCGAGGTCCACGGCCCGCCGCCCGTCGGCGGCCTCGCCGACGACCTCGATGCCGGGCTGCACGTCGAGGATCATCCTCAGCCCGGTGCGGACGATCTCCTGGTCGTCGGCCACGACCACGCGGACGGTCACGCCGGGACCCCGGTGCGCGGGAGCACTGCGGTGACGGTCCAGCCCCGGCCGGGGTTCGGGCCCGCCTCGCAGGTGCCGCCGAGCAGCCCGGCGCGCTCGGCCATGCCGATCAGCCCGTAGCCCGGCGCAGGGGACGCGGGGCCGGTGTCGCCGTCGTCGCTGACGCGCAGCCGCACGGACGTCGCGTCGGCGGCGACGCGGACCTCGATGCGGGTCGCGTGCCGGGCGTGCCGCCGGGCGTTGGTCACGGATTCCTGGGCCAGGCGGTAGATCGCGGTGCCGACCGACGGCGGGAGGTCGTCGACGTCCCCGACGATCCCCACGTCGACCGCGGGACCGGAGCGCGGTCGGCCCGCGAGCCGTTCGAGGTCGGCGACGCGGGGGTTGGGCGTCCGTTCGGCGGGCAGGTCGCGGCGCAGGACCCGGACCATGGCGCGCATCTCCACCAGCGCGGTGGACGCCTCGGACTCGATCAGCCTGAGCGCGTCGACCGCCGCGTCCGGGCTCAGCGCGGCCGTGGCGATCCCGGCCTGGGCGCGGATCGCGATGGCGGAGACGTGGTGCGCCACGGTGTCGTGCAGGTCGCGCGCCAGCCGTTCGCGCTCCACCAGCTTCACCTGGTCGAGCATCCGCGCCCGCGCCCCGGCCCGGTACCGCACCGCCGTGCCGAGCGACCCGGCCGTGAACGTCACGAGCAGCCCGGCCACGCCGTCACCGGGGCTGGTGTGCCCCAGCGACACCGCGAAGGCCACGTGCGCGAGGATCACCGCCAGTCCGATCACGGCCTCCCGCCCCGACCCCCAGCGGAACAGGGCGTAGACCAGGATGAGCAGGAACGCCATCGTGTAGGACTCGGGCGGGTGCCCGTCGGTGAACAGCGGTGCCAGCCCCGTGACGACGAAGGCGACCGCGAACACCGGCAGCGGGCTGGTCCGCCGCCACAGCAGCGTCGGCACCAGCGCGACGGCGAGCGCGACCGCCACCACCCGCCACGGCGAGTCCGGGCGCAGGAACCCCTCCGCGACGGCGAGCGGTACGAGCACGCCCACGAGCGCCCAGTCCCGCCACACCCTCCCTGGGGCGTCGGACGGACGGGGTTCGCCCCACAGGGAGCGCAGGAGTTCCACCACGCGCCGATCGTAGAAGGGCGGCGACCGTTCCGGATCAGTCCGAAGTACGGTTCACGGTCTCGCGGGCCTCCTCGATCCACGCGAGGTCGGCCTCGGCGCGGTTGATCGCGAAGTGCGCGGTGAGCGCGCGGACGGACCGCTCGACGCCGCCCGCGAGCAGGTCGCGGCAGAAGTCGAGCGTGTGCCGGACCTCGGCCTCCCACCGGTCGAGCTGCGCCAGCAGGTGGTCGCGGCTGGTGTGGTGGCCGAAGTAGAGCTGGATCTGCAACGGCTGCCTGCCGTGCTCGGTCACCGCGTCGAAGCCGTCCAGCCAGGCGCGGAACGCGAGCCGCCCCGCCTCGGTGGCCGTGTAGACGCTCTTGTCCGGCGCTCCCGCCTGGGGCACCACCACGACCGTGGCGTGGCCCCGTTCGACGAGCTTGGGCAGCTCGGCGTAGATGTGCGAGCGGGTGATCGGCCAGAAGTACGCGACCGCCCTGGACGCGCGGGCCCCCAGCTCGTAGCCCGAGGCCGGGCCGTCGAGCAGGAGTCCGAGAACGAGGTGACCACCGGTGGACATGGAGCGAGTATAGTCCAGACTTGACTAGTGAGGAGTTGACTATGGATCCCCAGGACGCCGTCAAGCAGTACGTCCACGCGTGGACCCTGACCGACGAGGCCGACATCCGGTCCGCGCTGGCCGGGTGCTGGGCCGACGACGCGAGCTACACCGACCCGAGCACCGACCCCGTCGTGGGGGTCGAGGGGCTCACCCGGCACATCCTCGGCTTCGCCGAGCAGTTCCCCGACGCCACCATGGCGCCGACGAGCGGCCTGGACGCGCACCACGGCGTCGGCCGGTTCACCTGGCTGCTGTCGTCGCCGACGTCCCTCGTCGCGGACGGGGTCGACCTCGGCCCCGCGCTGCCCGGCCTCGACTTCGTCGAGTTCGCCGAGGACGGCCGGATCCAGCGGGTCGTCGGCTTCTTCGGCTGACACCGGCCGGGGGCGCGGTGCTCCCCGGCGGCACCGCGCCCCGGACCCGCCGCCGCACCACTCCCCTGCGCCGTACAGCCGATTGATCGCCCCGTGGCGGGTGCGCGACCCTGCTGTCATGTCGGACCACAACGGGTGTCGGCGAGCCCTCGCCGCCGACGAGGACCGGGACGGCGACCGGTGACCGGCGGGTACGAGGTCGTCGACGACGACCTGACCGGACACGCCCGCACGCTCGACGGCGTCGGGGACGACCTGGAGGCGGCGCTGAGCGCCGTGGAGCGGGTGAACCTGACCGCCGACGCCTACGGGGCCGTCGGCAGGCGGTTCGTCCCGGTGGCCGAGCAGGTCGCCGCGGCCTGGTGCGACGCCGTGCGCACGAGCGTCGTCGAACTCCTCCAGGCCGCGAAGGACGTGCGCGGCACGGTGACGACGCACCAGCGGGACGACGGTTCCGGTGCGGCCCGCTTCGGCGACGACCCACCGGCGGTCACGTCGTGACCAGCGCCGGGCTGAACGGGCTGGACGCGACCATCCGGCCGGTCGAGGACCTCGCGGCGGCGGGGCTCGGCCGGCTCACCGGGTACGTCCAGCCGTTGCAGGACGCCGTGGACCGCATGAGGGGCAACGCCGCCGTGGTGCGGACCTTCACCGACGCCTGGACGACGGCCGCCGAGAGCGTCCTGGGGACGGCGGAGCGGCTCACCACCGCGGTGGGCCGGGAGACCGCGCGCTGGCACGGGGACTCCGCCGACGGCTACCGGGGCAGGAGCGCCTCCACCGCCGCCGCGCTCCAGGACGCGGCGACGCTCGCGGCCGGGCTGGGCGAGGTGTGCCTCTCGGCGGCGGAGGCCGTCGCCGGGGCGAGGAGGGACGCGGGCGGCCTGCTCGCGGACCTGGTGCGGCGGCTGATCGACTTCGCCAGACCGGCGGTCGCGGCGGAGGGCGTCACGACGGCCGTGCTCGCCACGGCCACCTCGATGGTCGACGCCTGCGCGGGTCCGATCGCCGAGCACGAGGAGCGCGCGGGAACCGCGCTGGCGCGGGCCGAGTCCGCGCTCCTGGCGCTGGTGACGCAACCGAGGACGCGACTGGCCACCCGGCCCGACCACGACCCCGAGCGGGAGACGCCCCCGCGGACCCGGATCAGGCCCGCACCGTGGGAGCGCCACCCCTCCTACGACGAGATGGCCCCGGACCAGCGCCACCGGCTCCAGGAGGCGATGAGGGACCGGACCGCGCACGTCGGCAGGGCCGAGCCGCTGAGCACCGTCAACATCGAGCAGTCCCTGCGCGGCGGGCCGCCGGGCACCAGCCCCGGCGTCGCCCCGGACCCGTCTGAGGTCGCGGTGACGTTCGCGGACGACCGCGTGCGCGCGGCGCGCGACGTCCTGAGCATCGACCCGACCGCGGCGACCGCGGCCCAGGACGTCGACAACGCGCTGCTCAGGCTGTCGCCGTTCACCCGGCTCGGCGACTCCACCACCGCCGAGCTGTGGATCCAGGTCCCCAACGGCACCGGCACCGACGACCTCGGGGCCCTGCACGGAAGGTTGACCGTGCCCCAGGAGGGCATCAGGGCCCACTTCCGCGACCAGACCGGCAGGGTCCTCGGGACGTTCGGCGCCCCCTGACGACCGGTGCGGGCGCCGGGCGCCCGCACCGGTCGGCGCTCAGCGGCGGTACACGCCGAACTCGTAGAGCGCGTAGCCCCACGCGGTGCCGCGCTGCGTGGCGTTGACGCGGACGTACCGGGCGGACGTGGCGACGGGCACGTCGTCCGCTCCCCCGTCACCGGTCGTGGTCGCGAAGACCGACCTCCAGGTGTTCCCGTCGTCGGAGACCTGGACCTCGTAGGCCTTGCCGTACGCGGCCTCCCAGATGAGCTGGACGTGGTTGATCGCGGTGACCGAACCGAGGTCGACCCTGATCCACTGCGGGTCGCTCCAGTCGCTGGCCCACCGGGTGGTGGCGTTGCCGTCGGTGGCCCGCTCCGGCGGGTACGGCGCTCCGTCGCCCACCTGCTGGTAGGACGACGCCGTGGTCGGCTTGCCCTGCGCGACGTTCGTGCCCTGCACCGGCGGGGCGACGACGCGGAACGACTTCGTCTCGATGCCGATGTTGCCCTTGCCGTCCCTGGCGTACAGGTACACCTTCCACACGCCGAGCATCTGCGGCGCGGTCACCGTGAACGGGCCGTTGCCGGTGAACGCCGCGGAGATGATGCCGCCCGCACCGTTGATGTACTTGCTGTTCAGGCCGATCGTGTAGCTGATCGGGTCGCCGTTGGGGTCGCTGACGCTCGCGGACAGCGTGAACGTGCCGCCCGCGGGGACGTCGGTGGTGCGGCTGAGCGCCATGTTCGAGATGACCGGCGGGGTGTTGGCCGCCGCCGCGCCGCCGTACATCTGCCGGACCGCGTAGTAGGACAGGCGCTTCTCGCCGTTGGGGATCAGGTTGAACCACACGCCGCCGAAGTCGCCCTCGGTGCCGTAGTGGAACAGCGTGGCGCCCAGCGCGACACCGGTGTGCCCGGTGACGCAGTTCCACGCGCGGGTGTAGCCGTCGCGCTTCTGCACGTCGGTCGGCTCGGTCGCCACGCCGTTGGCGTCGTTGGGGACCTCCCACTCACCGGCCGGTCCGCCCTCGGTGACGATGTAGGGCTTGGTGTAGCCGCCGCTGATCCAGTCCTGCCGGACGTTGCACACGGCGTTGTAGGCGTTGACCGAGTACAGGTCCAGGTCCGGGGCGTTGGCCTTGAGGTAGGGCCACGCGCCGGTCCAGGCGTCGGTGTTGGTGACGGGGTGGTTCGCGTCGATCGCGTGGATGGCGCGCGCCGCGTCGTTGACGAACCGGGCGTAGGCGTTGCGCTGGTTCTCCAGCTCGGTGCCGGAGAAGCAGTTCCCCATGCCGAGGATGGACTCGTTGCCGACGTTCCACATCAGGACGCCCTGGTGGCCCCTGTACTCGGTGACCCACCGCTGGATCTCCGAGAGCATGGTGGCCTTGTAGGCCGAGTCGGTGACGTAGTTGACGCAGCCGCCGCTGCCGGGGCCGCCGCCGGGCTGGAGCCAGAAGCCCGCCATCACCTTGATGCCGTTCGCGGCGGCGGCGTCGAACAGGGCCCGGCTGGTGGCGTCGGTGCCCCAGGTGCGGATCGTGTTGGCGCCCATGGCCTTCAGGTCGGGCATCCGGGCCGCGGCCTCGGAGACCGGCGGCCCCCAGGTGAGGCCCTTGACCACGTACGGGGCGCCGTCCACGGAGAGCTGCCAGTTGCCCTGCGAGCCGGTCACCCGCGTGACGCCGGGTCCGCCGGGGTTGGGACCGGTCGTGCCGGGCGTGCCGCTGACCTGGAACTCCCACAGGGAGTAGCCGTAGCCGCCGACGCGCTGGGTGCCGAGCACCCGCACGTACCGGCCGGTGCCGGTGACGGCCAGCGTCTGGTTGCCGCCGCTGCCGGTCGTGGTGCTGTAGACCGACCGCCAGTCGGTGTCGTTGTCGGAGACCTGGATCTGGAACGCCGTGGCGTAGGCCGACTCCCAGCGGAGCACGACCTCGCTGATCGTGGCGGTGGACCCGAGGTCGACCCGCAGCCACTGCGGGTCGCTGAACGCGCTGCCCCAGCGGGTGCCGGGATCACCGTCGACGGCGGCGGAGGCGGGCGTGCCCGCTCCCTCGCTCGACGACGCCGTCACGGGTTTGCCCTGCGACAGCAGGGTCGCCGCCTGGGCCGGGTTCGCCGTGACCACCAGGAAGCCCAGGAACAGGGCGACCAGTGCGGCCAGTGCGACGGGACGGGTTCGCCTGCGCTGCGGGGACGCGTCGGGCGGGTGGGTGCGCATGACATCTCCTACCTCGGTGGGGACCGCGCCGGGATGAGCCGCCCCCTACCCGCCGTGGCGGGCAGCAGTGGGAGAGCGCTCTCCGGTGAAGCACGAGTGTTACGAGTAGATGTCGACGCTGTCAAGCTCGCGACCTGCGAAATTGTGTTCCGGTACGACGAATGGCCTGCAACGGACCCTTGACAGCGGATGATCGGGGTCACATCCTACGGGAGAGCGCTCTCCAAGATTGGCGCTCATGCTTCGCGCCGCGACCCTGCGGCGTTCCTCTCCCTGCTGGAGGACCCGTGCTCCGCAAGCTCTCGCTCCTCGTGGCCGGCGCGCTCGCCGCGGCCACCCTGACCACGGCCGGATCGGCGGCCCAAGCCGACGAGCTCGTGACCCACCACGAGTTCCAGACCAACTGCTCGGTGACCAAGCGGGCGCCGGACGACCCGATCATCTTCCCCAACCTGCCGGGGGCGTCGCACGACCACTCGTTCGTCGGCAACAAGACGGTGAGCGCGAGCACCACTCTCGCCTCGCTGGTCGCGGCGGGCCCCTACAACACGTCGTGCGTCAACCCCGACGACCTGTCCGCGTACTGGTTCCCGACGGTCTTCAAGAACAACCAGGCCGTGCTGCCGATCGGCAAGCAGGTCATCTACTACAAGAGCGGCATCCTCGACTACCGCGCCGTCCGGCCGTTCCCGCCGGGCCTGCGGTACGTGGTGGGCAACGCGAACGCGTCCCAGGAGGAGTTCCGCACCGCCCCCGGCGCCGTCGAGGGCTGGGAGTGCGGCAACAGCTTCCACAACTGGGACTTCCCGGCCAACTGCATGGTCGGCAGCCAGGCCAACATCCGCTACCAGGCCCCGAGCTGCTGGAACGGCCGCGACCTCGACACGGCCGACCACAAGAGCCACATGGCGTACCCGGTCAACGGCGCGTGCCCGGCCGGCCACCCCAACCCCGTGCCGATGCTGGAGTTCAAGATCGCCTTCCCGGTGGACGGCGACATGTCGACGGTCCGGCTGGCCAGCGGTCGCGGCTACACCTGGCACTACGACTTCTTCAACGCCTGGGACGCGCCCACGCTGGCCGCGCTGGTGAGCCACTGCATCAACGGCGGTCTCCAGTGCGACCCGAAGGGCTACGACCTCTACAAGCCGAACCGCGGGCAGGCGCTCGGCGACGACTACCGCCTGCCCGGCAGGCCCTGACCGTCCCTTGTGGACGAATGAGGACCGGCGGGAGAGTGCCCCGCCGGTCCTCGGCCACGACGGTGGCGGTCTGGTCCGCGGAAGCGGAGTATCGGGGTGACACCCCCGACGCAGAGGCGGCTCGCACATGGCTGACGACTGGATCGGCTCGCTGGACGACCTGGTCGGCAAGCTGTTCGGCGGTCTGGGCGGCGGCGAGCAGTCCGGCCCGTCGACGCGGCGGACCGACCACTTCGGCCGCGACCTCACCGCCGCGGCCAGGGACGGGCAGCTCGACCCGGTGGTCGGCCGCGACGACGTGATCGACGAGGTGCTGGAGGTCCTGTCCCGGCGGACCAAGAACAACCCCGTGCTGATCGGCGATCCGGGGGTCGGCAAGACCGCGATCGTCGAGGGCATCGCCCAGCGCTTGGCGGGCGGCGAGGTGCCCGCCACCCTGGAGGGAAGGCGGCTGGTCTCGCTGGACCTCGCGGGCATGGTGGCCGGGTCGAAGTACCGGGGCGAGTTCGAGGAACGGCTCCAGGGCGTGATCGACGAGGTGTCGGCGGCCAACCGGATGGTGGTGCTGTTCCTCGACGAGCTGCACACCGTCGTCGGCGCGGGCAGCGCGGAGGGCGCGCCGATGGACGCCGCGAACATGCTCAAACCGGCGCTGAGCAGCGGCAGGCTCCAGGTGGTCGGCGCGACCACGGTCGAGGACTACCGGCGGCACATCGCGAAGGACCCGGCGCTGGAGCGGCGCTTCCAGCCCATCCTGGTCAACGAGCCGTCGCGGGACGAGGCCGTCGCCATCCTGCGCGGACTGCGGGCCCGCTACGAGAGCCACCACGGCGTGCGCGTGACCGACGAGGCCCTCGTCGCCGCCGTGGAGCTGTCCACCCGCTACATCGCCGACCGCTTCCTGCCGGACAAGGCCGTCGACCTCCTCGACCGCGCGGGCGCGCGGGTCCGGCTGCGGGAGAAGTCCGCCGCGCCCGACCCGCTGGGCGTGCAGCGGCGGATCGACCACCTGGAGCGGGAGGTCGAGGCGGCCGGGGACGACCACGGCCGGGTCCTGTTCCTGGAGGACGAGCTGGCCCGCGCGACCGCCGACCTGGAGACCGCGCGCGCCGCGATGGCCGACGCCCCGAGCGTCGACGCCGACGACGTGGCCGAGGTGGTGTCGCGCAGCACCGGCATCCCGGTCTCCCGGCTCACCGAGGCCGAGCGGCACCGGCTGCTGCACCTGGAGGAGCACCTGCACCAGCGGATCGTCGGCCAGGACGAGGCGGTGGAGGCCGTCTCCGACGCCGTCCGCCAGGGCCGCGCGGGCCTCAAGCACCCGGACCGCCCCGTCGGCTCGTTCCTGTTCCTGGGCCCGACCGGCGTCGGCAAGACCGAGGTCGCGCGGGCGCTCGCCGAGGCGCTGTTCGGCTCGCGGGACCGGCTGATCCGCTTCGACATGAGCGAGTTCTCCCAGCAGCACACGGTGACCCGGCTGACCGGCGCGCCGCCCGGCTACGTCGGCTACGACGACGCGGGCCAGCTCACCGGGGCGGTCCGGCGCACCCCGTACTCGGTGCTGCTGCTCGACGAGGTCGAGAAGGCCCACCCGGACGTCTTCAACACCCTGCTCCAGGTGCTGGACGCGGGCCGGTTGACCGACGCGCAGGGCCGGACGGCCGACTTCGCCAACACCGCGATCATCATGACCAGCAACATCGGCGCCGAGCAGCTGCTGGCCGCGGCCTCGTCCGGCCGTCCGGCGGAGGACCTGCGCGAGCCGCTGATGGCGGCGGTCCGCCGCTACTTCCGGCCGGAGTTCCTCAACCGCCTGGACGAGGTGATCCTGTTCCGCGGCCTGGACGCCGACCAGCTGCGGCAGATCACCGGGCTGCTGCTGGAGGAGACCCGCCTGCGCCTGCGCGAGCAGGACATCACCATCGAGGTGGACGAGCAGGCCGTCGACTGGCTCGCCGCCCGCGGCTACGACCCCGAGCACGGGGCCCGTCCGCTGCGCCGCACCATCGGCCGCGAGCTGGACCGGCGGCTGTCCCGCGCCCTGCTCGGCGGTGAGCTGCGCGGCGGCCAGCACGTCGTCGTCAGCGTGGTGGACGGCGCGCCGACCCTGACCGTCACCGATCGGGGGGACCCGACGCCGTCGTGATCACCGGCCGGGTCCGGGAGCTCGGGGTAGCCTCGGGTCCTCGACGTCGACCGCGCAAAGGTGGCCGCCCGTGCTGGAGCGCCTCATCGACAAGGTTCTCGGTCTGCCCGCGGCGCGGGTGCCGAAGCCCGTGGTCACGAGGGATCTGGTGATCCCGATGCCGGACGGTGTCCGGCTGCTGGCCGACCGGTACCGGCCACCGGGCTCCGACCCGCTGCCCGTGGTGCTGGTCCGCTCGCCCTACGGCCGCCGGGGGGTGATGGGGGCGCTGTTCGGCGCGGCGTTCGCCCGCCGCGGCTTCCAGGTCGTGGTGCAGAGCGTGCGCGGCACGTTCGGCTCCGGCGGCGAGTTCCGGGCGTTCCGGCAGGAGGGGGAGGACGGTCTGGCGACCGCGGCGTGGCTCCGGGAGCAGCCGTGGTGCGACGGCAGGCTGGCGATGGCGGGCGCGAGCTACCTCGGGCACACGCAGTGGGCGGTCGCGCCGTACCTCGACCCGCCGCTGGAGGCGATGTGCCTCGGCGTGACCGCGTCGGAGTTCACCACGGCGTTCTACCCCGGCGGGGTGCTGGCGCTGGACAACATGCTGTCGTGGTCGGCCACGATCGGCAGGCAGGAGGAGCGCTTCGCCGCCCTGCCGAACCCGGTGCGGGCCAGGCGCACGCGCGCGGCGATGGCGCACCTGCCGCTGCGCACGGCGGACGTGGCCGCGATCGGCAAGCCGGTGCCGTTCCTGCGGGACGTCACGACGCACGCCGAGTCGCCACTGGACTGGGCCGAGACCGACCACAGTGGACGGCTGGCCGAGCTGGGCACGCCGACGAGCATGGTCACCGGCTGGTACGACCTGTTCGTCGCCCGGCAGCTCACCGACTTCACGGCCCTCCAGGCGGCCGGGGCCCGCACCAGGCTGACCGTCGGCCCGTGGAAGCACGGTGAGCCCGCGAGCGTCCGGCCGATGATCGCCGACCAGACGTCGTGGCTCGCGGCGCACCTGCTCGACGACCGCGCCCAGCTCCACCGCGCGCCCGTGCGGATCTTCCTCCAGCGGGCGGGCACGTGGCTGGACCTCGATCGGTGGCCACCCGCCGAGTCGAAGCCGAAGACCCTCTACCTCCAGTCGGTCGGCGGGCTGTCCGACGACGAGCCGGGTGACTCGCCGCCGGACTCCTTCACCTACGACCCGGCCGACCCGACGCCGACGGTCGGCGGCCCGATGCTCAGCGGTGAGGCCAAGCAGCACGACAACCGGGCCGTCGAGGCGCGCGCCGACGTGCTGGTCCACACCGGACCCCCGCTGGAGCGGGACCTGGACGTGATCGGCGAGGTGACGGCGACCATCCACGTCCGCACCTCCACGCCGCACGCCGACGTGTTCGTGCGGCTGTGCGACGTGGACCCGCGCGGCGTCTCGCTCAACGTCTGCGACGGCGTGCGGCGGGTGTCCGGTGGCGAGGGCGTCCAGGAGGTCGAGGTCGCCCTCGACCCCACCGCCTACCGCTTCCGCCGCGGCCACCGGGCGCGGGTCCAGGTCGCGGGCGGCGCCTTCCCGCGCTTCGCCCGCAACCACGGCACCACCGACCCCACCGCCGACGCCGTCACCACCGAGCCCTGCCGGTTCGAGGTCTTCCACGACCCCGAACGCCCGTCGAGCATCACGCTGTCGGTGTTCGGCTGACGCCACGCGCCCGTCACCCCGGCGTCGTGCCCGGACGCCGGCGAGCGCTCCTGGACGCCGAGCGCGCTACCGGACCACGCGGTGGCGGAGGTGGACGACCCCCGAGGCGAACGTGCGGGTCTCGACGAGTTCGAGGTCGACCTTGCGCCCGTGCGGGGCGAAGTACGGGGTGCCGCCGCCGATCAGCACCGGGTGGACCCTGGCCCGGTACTCGTCGATCAGGCCCAGCTCCTCCGCCTGCGAGGCGAGGGTGGGGCCGCCGATCCCGATGGGGCCCTCCCCCGGCTCGGCCCGCAGCCGCTCGACCTCCTCCGCCAGGCTGCCGGTGGCCAGGCGGGCGTTGCCCCGCACCTCGGACAGCGTCCTGGAGAACACCACCTTGGGCAGCGCGTTCCAGAGTTCGGCGAACTCCAGTTCCGCGGCGTCGAACGCGGGTTCCCGGTCGGTGTCCTCCCAGTAGAGCATCGTCTCGTAGAGCCGCCGTCCCATCAGGTGCACGCCGAGCGCCCGCACCTCGTCGGTGGCGAAGCGGAAGACCTCCTCGTCGGGCACCGCCCAGTCGATACCGCCGTCGGGTCCGATGACGAAGCCGTCGAGCGACAGGGCCAGCGAATAGGTCACGTCACGCATGGGAAATCCTCCTCAAGGGGTTCGACAGTATGACCCGCGACCCCGGAGGAACTCATCGTCGCCGCGTCACACCGGTCGCGCGCTCGGGCTGACCAGTCCGGTCTCGTACGCCACGATGACGGCCTGGACGCGGTCGCGGAGGCCCAGCTTGGCGAGGATGCGGGCCACGTGCGTCTTCACGGTGGCCTCCGAGAGGTGCAGGCGGGTGGCGAGTTCGGCGTTGCTCAGGCCCTCGGCGAGGTGCCGCAGCACCTCCAGCTCGCGCGGGGTGAGGGTGGACAGGTCTCGGTGCGGTGCGGCGGTGCCCGCGTCGCGGCCCGCGAACCGCTCGACCAGGCGGCGGGTGATGGCGGGGGCGAGCAGGGCGTCGCCGGAGCGGACCAGGCGGACCGCGGCGACCAGGTGTTCGGGCGTGACGTCCTTGAGCAGGAAGCCGCCCGCGCCCGCGGACAGCGCCGCGTACACGTAGTGGTCGAGGTCGAACGTGGTCAGGATGATCACCCGCGGTTCGCCCTCCGCGCCGGTCAGGATGCGCCGGGTGGCCTCCAGGCCGTCCATCTCGGGCATCCGCACGTCCATCAGCACGACGTCCGGCCGGGTGCGGCGGACCGCGTCGACGGCCTCGGCGCCGGTCGTCGCCTCGGCGACCACGTCGATCCCGTCGGCGGTGAGGATCATCCGGAAACCGGTGCGGACCAGCGTCTGGTCGTCGGCGACGACGACGCGCAGGGGGGTGGTCACGTCGACTCCAGGGGGATCAGGGCGGTCACGCGGTACCCGCCGAGCAGGCGCGGTCCGCTCCGCAGGGTGGCACCGTAGACCGCGAGGCGTTCCCGCAGGCCGATCAGGCCCCGCCCGTTGCCGGTGGCCGCCGCGGCGGACGGGGTGCCGCCGGTGTCGGTGACCTCCACGCTCAGGGTGTCGGCGCCGTAGTCGACCGCGACCGAGGCGGACGCGCCCGAGGCGTGCTTCACCGTGTTGGTCAGGGCTTCCTGCACCACCCGGTACGCGGCCAGCTCGACGCCCGGCGGCAGCGACCGCCGCTCCCCCGAGACCGCCAGCTCGACGGGCAGGCCCGCGTCCCGGACGCGCGCGACCAGCGCCTCCAGCTCACCGAGGCCCGGCTGGGGTGCCAGCTCGCCCGGCGCGTCGGCGTCCGGTGTGAGCAGCCCCATCACGTGGCGCAGCTCGGACATCGTCGCCCGGCCGCTCGCCTCCACGGCCAGCAGCGCCTCGCGGGCCTGGTCGGGCGCGGCGTCCATGACCTTGCGTGCCGCGCCCGCCTGGATGACCATCACGCTCACGTTGTGCGTCACCACGTCGTGCAGCTCGCGGGCGATCCGGGCGCGTTCGGCCTCGACCGCGCGGCGCTCCGCCTCCGCCCGGTCGCGCTCCAGCGCCAGGACCCGCGCCTGCCCCTCCTCGGTGCGCAGCTTCCACGTGCGCATCCCGTTGGCCGCCACGACGATCGGCACGAGGATCAGGAACGGCGCGTACTCGTTCGGCACGACCGGCAGGTCCGTGTCGGTGAAGGCGCCGACCACCAGCACCGACACCAGCACGCCCGCCAGCGTCGGGACCCGGTAGGGGCTGTAGGCGGCGGCGGTGTACGCGGCGATGACGCAGGCGTAGAAGACGACGCGCGGCGTGCCCTCGGGGGTCAGCACGGCGGCGAACAGCACGGCCCACAGCACGGCCAGCGGGTACCCGCGGCGGTGGACGAGGGCCAGCGCCGCCAGCGCGGCCAGCACCGCCGCCCAGATCCTGCCGTCCGACGGCGTGTCGCGCACCAGCACCGCGCTGCCGAGGAGGGAGGGGTGGGGCTTCGGCGCGTCGCCGCGGTTGAGGGCGTACTCCACCGTGACGACGCCGACCACCAGCGCCAGGCCGACGTCGAACACCCGGCCGCGCGTCGTGGGCGCGGGCGGCGGCCCGCTCGGCCGGGTCCACGCCCGCAGCAGGTCCACCGCCCTCGTCCTCACCGGACCATTCTGGCCGACCGGCCGAGGCCGGGGCATCCTCCGCCGGACCCGCCCCGCCGCACCGCCGGACTACGCCTCGGGGATGACGCGCGACCGGCTCGTCCCAGCTCGGTACCGGAAATGGCCCGCTGTGCGGACTCGCCGCGACCCGCCGCGCTCCTAGCGTCCTCCGGGCCCGGTACGACACCTCCTGGGGAGCCACCGATGACCACACCGCTGATCGACCTGCACGACGTGAGCCGCGAGTACGGCGACGGGCCGCCCGCCCTCGACGGGGTGTCGTTCTCCGTGCGGGCGGGCGAGGCCGTTGCGGTCCTCGGCCCGTCCGGCAGCGGGAAGTCCACGCTGCTCAGCCTGATCGCGGGCCTGGACCGGCCGAACACGGGCACGGTGACCGTGGCAGGCGTGCGGGTGGACCGGCTGGGCGAGGCCGCGTCGGCCCGCTACCGGCGGGCCGCGGTCGGCATGGTCTTCCAGTTCTTCAACCTGCTCGACGACCTGACCGTCGCCGACAACGTCGCCCTGCCCGCCCAGCTCGCGGGGACGGACCGCGCCGAGGCGTCGAGGAGGGCGGTCGAACTGCTCGGGAAGCTCGGCGTCGACGGGTACGCCCGCGCCTACCCCGGCAGGCTGTCGGGCGGGGAGCGGCAGCGCGTGGCGGTGGCCAGGGCGCTGGTGAACCGCCCAGCCCTGCTGCTGGCCGACGAGCCGACCGGGGCGCTGGACACGGCGTCCGGCGAGGACGTCGGCGCGCTGCTGTCCGAGCTGAACGCCGACGGCCAGACCCTCGTCGTGGTCACCCACGACCTCGCGCTGGCCCGCTCGTGCACGACCCGCACGATCAGCCTGGTCGACGGCCGCGTCGCCGAGGACGTCACCGCCGGGCCAGCCCGATGAGCGCCCTGGGGAGGGTGGTCCGCTCCGGGGTGGGCCGCGGGCGCGTGCGCACGGTCGTGGTCGGCCTCGCCGCGGCGGTGGCGGTGACCGCCTCCGTGCTCGCCGGGTCGCTGCTGGTGGCCTCCAGCGCGCCGTTCGACCGGGCGTTCGCGCAGCAGAACGGTCCGCACCTGGCCGTCCAGTTCGACGCGGGGGCGACCACGGCGGCGGCCCTGGAGGCGTCCAGGACCGCGGCGGGCGTCACGGCGGCGGCCGGACCGTTCCCGGTCGTCCCGGTCTCCCCGCGGCTCGACAGCGGACCGAGGGTCCCGCCCATGACGGCGGTCGGCCGGGCCGAGCCCGGCGGGCCGGTCGACGCCGTGGCGCTCGTCGAGGGCACCTGGGTCACCGGTCCCGGCCAGGTCGTGCTGTCGGCCGACTTCCGCACACCGGACGTCCTGGACCGCACGCTGCGGTTCCCCGACCTCCCCGGCGCGCCGGAACTGGAGGTCGTCGGCGTGGCCCGGTCGATCAGCCGCACCGCCGACCTGTGGGTGTGGCCGGACCAGGTCGCCGCCCTGACCCCGCCCGGCACGGCGGGCGGCTTCCAGGTGCTCTACCGGTTCGCCGACGCCGCGACGGCCGAGCAGGTCGACGCGAGCAGCGCCGCGGCCGTCCCCGCGCAGGGGCGGACCGGGTCGCGGTCGTGGCTCGCCGCGCGGCGGGACGCGGTGAAGGAGGTCGCGCTGTTCGTCCCGTTCCTCGTGGCGTTCGGCGCGCTGGGGCTGGTCATGTCCGTGCTCGTCGTCGGCAACGTGGTCGCGGGGGCCGTGGCGTCCGGTCTGCGGCGCGTCGGCGTCCTCAAGGCGCTCGGCTTCACGCCGGGCCAGGTCGTGCGGGCGCACGTGGCGCAGGCGTTGGTCCCGGCGGCCGTCGGGGCGGCGTTCGGCGTGGTGGCGGGGAACCTGCTGGCCGTGCCCGTGCTGGCGGAGACGAGCGAGGTCTACGGCACCACCGTGTCGCCCGTCGCGCCGTGGGTCGACGTCGCCGTGGTCGCCGGAGCGCTGGGCGTGGTGGCGGTGACCGCGTGGACGAGCGCGTGGCGCGCCGGACGGCTGCGCGCGGTCGACGCGCTCGCGGTCGGTCGCACGCCCGGCGTCCGCCGCGGCCTGTGGGCGGCCCGGACGACCGCGCGGCTCCCGCTGCCGCGCGCGATCAGCCTCGGCCTCGCCCACCCCTCCACCCGGCCCGCCCGCGCGCTGGCGATGCTCGCGGCGATCGTGTTCGGCACCACCGCCGTCACGTTCGCCATCGGCCTGGGGGCGTCGCTGACCGACGTGCAGGAGGCCAGGGACCACACCACCGACGTCGTCATCGGCACCGACCGGCCGTCCCCGACCGGCGCGCTGCCCGCGACCCTCGACGCGGACGCGGTCCGCGCCGCCATCGCCGCCCAGCCGGGCACGCTGGCGCACTTCAGCACGGCCCGGCGCGAGGTGGGCATCGCCGCGTTCTCCGGGTCCACCACGCTCCTCGCGTTCGAGGGCGACACCTCCCCCGGCGACTACCGGATGATCGCGGGCGAGTGGTTCGACGCGCCCGGCGAGGCCGTCGTGCCGTCGCCGTTCCTGAGGGCCACGGGCACGGGGATCGGCGACGCGGTCACCCTCGACGACCGGGGCGAGCCGCTGGTGGTGCGGATCGTCGGCGAGGTGTTCGACCTCCAGAACGACGGGATGCGGGTGTTCACCGACGCCGCGACGATCACCGACCCGGTGGTCACGAGCTTCGACGTCGGGCTGCGGCCCGGCACGGACGTCACCGCCTACCTCGACGGCCTGAACGCCGCGCTGCGCCCGCTGGGCGTCACCGCGCGGGCGGGCGAGGAGGGGTCGAGCGACGTGCTCGTCACGATCGTCGCGCTCACGGCGTTCCTCACGCTGCTGCTCATCGCCGTGGCGGGGCTCGGGGTCCTCAACGGCGTCGTGCTCGACACCCGCGACCGCGTCCACGACCTCGGTGTGCACCGGGCGCTGGGGATGACGCCGGGGCAGACGGTCGCGATGGTGCTCGCGTCGGTGGCGGTCGTCGGCGTGGTCGGCGGCGTCGTCGGGGTGCCGCTGGGCGTCGTGCTGCACGACGCGGTGCTGCCCGCGATGGGGCGGGGCGCGGGGACCGACCTGCCCGCCTCGTCGTTCGCCGTGCTCGGACCGGTCGACCTGGTCCTGCTCGGACTCGGCGGACCGGTCGTCGCCGTGCTCGGCGCACTGCTGCCCGCGGTCCGGGCCGCGCGCACCCGCACCGCGACGGCGTTGCGGACCGAGTAGCGGTCGTCCGTTCCACGTCAGCGGGAAAACCGGTTCCCAGCACGGTACTGGCGGCAATTTCTACCACGTGGTAGAGATTGTGGGAGCGCTTCCACACTGCCTCCACCGGAGAAGTCAGGAGTTGGAGATGACCGAACCCTCCGTGCAGCTGTACTCGGTCCGCGACGCGTTCGCGGTCGATCCGAACGACACCCTGCGGCGGCTGGCCGCCATCGGCTTCACCCTGGTCGAGCCCTACGGGGTCCTGGAGAACGCCGAGGTCCTGCGGACCCGGCTCCCCGAGCACGGGCTGAGCGCTCCCACCGCGCACGCGCGGCTCGTGGGCGTCGAGCAGGCCCCGGTGTTCGCCGTCGCGGCCGAGTGCGGCATCGGGGTCGTCATCGACCCGTACATCGACGAGGAGAGGTGGCAGGACGCCTCGGACGTCGCGGCCACGGCCAAGGCGCTCAACGAGGCGGCGGCCGTGGCCGCCGAGCACGGCGTGCGGGTCGGCTACCACAACCACTGGTGGGAGCTGGAGTCGCGGATCGACGGCCGCAGCGCGTTCGAGGTGCTCGCCGACCAGCTCGACCCCGCGGTCGTGCTGGAGGTCGACACCTACTGGGCCACGGCGGGCGGTGAGGACGCCGCGGCGCTGCTGCGGCGCCTCGGCGACCGGGTGGTGGCGATCCACGTGAAGGACGGCGGCCTGAACACCGACGGGACCGGCCAGGTGCCCGCGGGCCAGGGACGGGTCCCGGTCGGCGAGGTGCTCGCGGCGGCCCCGAACGCGCTGCGCGTGGTCGAGTTCGACGCCTACGACGGCGACGTGTTCGCCGGGATCGCCGCCAGCCGCGCCTACCTAGCGGACGCCGACCGGTGAGCGCGCGGGTGGGTCCGGTCGGTGTCGGGGTCATCGGCGCGGGCGTCATCAGCGACGCGTACCTGAAGAACCTCACCTCGTTCCCGGACGTGCGGGTGCTGGCCGTGGCCGACCTCGACCTCGAACGGGCCGCCGAACGGGCGGAGCTGCACGGCGTCCCCCGCTCCGGCGGGGTGGCCGCGGTGCTCGACGACGCGGAGGTCGAGATCGTGGTGAACCTGACGATCCCGGCCGCGCACGTGGAGGTCGGGCTCGCCGCGCTGGCCGCGGGCAAGCACGTGTGGACCGAGAAACCCCTCGCCCTGGACCGGGAATCGGCGCGCAAGCTGCTGGACCTCGCCCAGGAGAAGGGTTTGCGGGTCGCGAGCGCACCGGACACCGTGCTGGGCGCGGGTTTGCAGACCGCGCGGCGGGCGGTCGACGCGGGCCGGATCGGCGAACCGCGCACGGCGCTGGCGATCTTCCAGACGCCGGGCCCCGAGTCGTGGCACCCGGCACCGGAGTTCCTGTTCCAGGCGGGCGGCGGACCGCTGCTGGACATGGGCCCGTACTACCTGACCACGCTGGTGCAGCTCTTCGGGGCGGTCCGGCGGGTCACGGCCACCGCGAGCCGGGCGCGCGACACCAGGGTGATCGCGTCGGGTCCGCGCGAGGGCGTCGAGTTCGCGGTGACGGTGCCGACGTCGGTCCTCGCGCTGGTCGAGTTCGAGCGCGGCGGTTCGGCGCAGGTGGTGCTGAGCTTCGACGCCGCCGTGCCGCGCACCGGTTTCGTCGAGGTGACGGGCACGCGCGGCACCGTCGTGCTGCCGGACCCGAACCGGTTCGACGGGTCCTCCACGCTGCACCTGCCGGGCGTGGAGGACCCGGAAACCCTGGTGGCGGAGGGACATTCCGCGACCAGGGGCACCGGGGTGCTGGAGCTGGCGCGCGCGATCCGGGCCGGTGTCCCGGAACGGGCGTCCGGTGCGCTGGCGCACCACGTGCTCGACGCGATGCTGTCGATCGACGAGTCGGCGGCGCTCGGGCGGTCGGTGGACGTGACGAGCACCGTCGAGGTGCCGCCGGCGCTGCCAGACGGCTGGGACCCGCACACCGCCACCCTCGGGTAGCGGCGCACCGGCCCACCAGCGCGGGTGGGCCGGTGCGCGACCTCCGTCAGTACCGCCGGGACCACGCGCTCCACAGGTCGGCGTACCGACCGCCCAGCGCGACCAGCTCGTCGTGCGTGCCGAGTTCCACCACGAGCCCGTCCGCGACGACCGCGATCCGGTCGCACGCCCGCGCCTGGGTGAGCCGGTGCGCCACGACCACCGCGGTCCGGCCCTCGACCAGCGCCGCGGCGGCCCGTTCCAGGTCGCGGGCGCCGGAGCTGCCCGCCTCGGCGGTGGCCTCGTCGAGGACGACCACGGGCGGGTCGCGCAGCAGCAGGCGGGCCAGGGCGAGCTGCTGGACCCTGGCGGCGGTCAGCGGGTGCTCCCCCGCCCCGACCGCGGTGTCCAGGCCCGCGGGCAGCGCCGCCACCCACGCCCCGGCCCCGACGGCGCGCAGCGCCGCGTGGACCTGCTCGTCGGTGCTGCGCGGGGCGGCGAACAGCACGTCGTCGCGCAGCGAGCCTGCGAACACGTGCGTCTCCTGCGACACCACGCCGATCCAGTCGCGCACCTGGCCGGGGTCGAGGTCGCCGACGTCGACGCTCCCCCGCGCGTCCACCAGCAGCGTGCGCCCCGCCGACGGCGGGAACACCCCGGCCAGGACGCCCGCCAGGGTCGTCTTGCCCGCCCCGCTCGCGCCGACCACGGCCAGCGACGTCCCGGCGGGCACCTCGACGTCGATCCCGCGCACCACCTCGTGGCCCTCCTCGTAGGAGTGCCGGAGCCCGCGCGCCACGACCCCGACCGGTCCGGCGTGCGGCCGGTCCGGCTTCGACGCGGGCGGCGGGACGAGGGTGACGCCGACGATCCTGGCCAGCGCCGCGCCCGCGCGCTGCACGTCGTCGAACGACAGCAGCACCGTGCCGAGCGGGTCGAACAGGCGGTGGAACAGCAGGGCCGCCGCGGTCACCTCGCCGACCGTGACCGCGCCCGCGTCGACCAGCCAGTAGCCGGTGAGCAGGATCGCCGACAGGCCGAGGGCCTCCGCGGCGTTCATCGACTTCATGAACAGGACGAACAGCCGCAGCGCCCGCGTCGCGGCGGTGAGCGTCCGCTCGGACGCGACCGCGACCCGCCGGGTCTGCGGCTCGGCCACGTCGTAGGCGTGCACGGTGGCCAGGCCGTGCAACGACTCCAGCACCACCTGGCCTCGCTCGGCCGCCGCCCGCCGTTCCGCCGCGTACAGCGGACCCGCCTTGGGCAGGTAGGCGCGCAGGCTGACCCAGTGCACCGGGAACACGACGGTGAACGCGAGCGCCAGCCGCCAGTCCACGGTCGCGAACCCGGCCGCCGACACCACGATCGTCGTGCAGGCGCTGAACACCGTGGCGGCCAGGGGGACCGCGGCGACGAAGTTCTCCACGTCCTCGGTGACCCGCGAGGCGACGTCGCCGCTGCCGACGCGTTCCAGCACCCGCGACTCGATGCCCAGCGCCCGCTCCAGCACCCGCTCGCGCAGGTCGGCCGCGACGCGCGCCCCCAGCCGTTCGGCCGCCCGCCGGGCCAGCGCGGCGAGGACGGCTCCGACCACGACGCCCGCCGCCGTGAGGAGCAGCAGCGGCACCAGGTCCTGGCGGGCTCCCGCGCGGACCGCGTCCACCAGCTCGCCGAGGAACAGCGGCACCGCGACGAGCCCGACCCCGGCGAGCAGCGTCAGCAGCAGCGCCGCGACGCACTCCCCCGCGTGGTCCCGCAGCGCCGCGCCCAGTCCGGCCAGGCTCTGCCGGGCGGTGGCGACGGGCAGGGTGGGCGACGCACCGTCCGTCCACACCGGGCGGTCGATCAGGACGGTGCTCACCGCAGCACCGCCTCGGCGTACGCGGGGACCTCGACGAGCCGTTCGTGCGTCGAGACCACGGGTGGTCCCCCACCGTCGAGGAACACGACGCGGTCGCACCGGGACAGCAGGGGCGGCGACGTCGTGACGACCACCGTGCCCCGGTCGCCGGTGCCCCGCAGCGCCCGCAACCCCTCGGCCACCGCGTCCTCGGTGACGGCGTCGACGGCGGTCAGCGGGTCGCGGAGCACGAGCACCGGCGGTTCCGCCGCCAGCGCCCTGGCCAGCGCCACGCGCTGCCGCTGCCCGCCGGACAGGTTCGCGCCGCCTTCGAGCAGCACTCCTCCCTGCCGGGCGAGGGAATCGCGCACCTCCACGGCACAGGCGGC
This sequence comes from Umezawaea sp., assembly GCF_057122925.1. NCBI lineage: Bacteria > Bacillati > Actinomycetota > Actinomycetes > Pseudonocardiales > Pseudonocardiaceae > Umezawaea > Umezawaea sp. The sequence continues at coordinate 88,052 of NZ_DBNGPQ010000126.1, forward strand.
GACCAGCGCCCGGTCGACGGCGGCACCGCCCCGACCCGTGTCGAGGGCGGCGGCGAGCGTTCCGCCGAGCAGGTAGGCGGCGTGCGGCTCGACCAGCACGTGCCTGCGCGCGTCCACGGCGTCCGCCGGGACACCGCCGAAGCTCACGTCGCCCGCCGACGGGGGCACGCGGCGGGCCAGCAGTCCGACGACGGCGTCCGCGGCGGCCGGATCGGTCGTCGCGACGCCGAGCAGCTCGCCCGGCGCGAGGGTGAAGTCGAGCCCGGTCACCGGCCCGACCGACACGGCCCGCACGGACAGCGGCCCGAGGTCGGTCCCAGGGGCCCGCGGTCGCACCGGGACGGTCAGCAGGGCGGCGACGCGGGCCGCGCCCGCGCGGGCGCCCGCGACCTGCTCCACGCTGGAGGCGATGCGCCGCACCGGTTCCGCGACGAACGACGCCATCACGACGACGGTCACGAACTCGCCGACCGTGATGCGGCCGGACAGCGCCATCACCCCGGCCGCGGCGGCCGTGCCGACCAGCACGGCGCCGGTGGCGAGCTGCCCGACCACCGTCACGACGGCCGACGCGGACGCCGTGTCGAGCACGGTCTCCAGCGAGCGCCCGCTGGTGCGGCGGTACCGCCGGACCGCCTCGGGCACGCCGCCGAAGCTGCGCAGCGGGCGGAGGGCGTGGACGAGTTCGGCGGCCAGCGCGGCGGCCAGACCGCTCGCCTGCTGCCGGGCGCGGACCTTGCGCTCGACCCACGGGCCGAGCCGGTCGACGCCCAGCACCAGCAGGGGCGGCACGAGCACGATGCCGAGGCCCAGCCACAGGTCGACGCGCAGCAGCACGACGACCGCGACGGCCAGGCCCGCGCAGCCGGAGGCCAGGTGGGCGAGGACCCGCACGATCTCCGCGGTCGCCCTGGTGTCGGAGGTCAGGATGCTCGCCAGCTCCCCCGGCCTGCGGTCGCGGCCCGCGTCCGGGTCGGCGAGGACGTGGCCGATCGCGCGGACCCGCAGCTCGTGGGCTTCGCGCAGGGCGGTGGAGGCGAGCAGCCACGACGCGACGCCGCCGCCGGTCGCGAGCACGGTGAACAGCAGCAGGACGGCGGCGACGGCGATCAGGACCGCGATCGGCGGGGCGCCGTCGACGGCGTGGTCGACCGCGAGGCCGATGGCGAGCGGCACCAGCGCCTCGCAGGCCTGGTGGACGACCGAGGCCGCGCACCCGGCGGCGGCCGGGCGGGCCCGGCGGCGCAGGACGTCGGCCAACAGGGAGTTCTCTGGACGCAAGGGGCACCTCGGACCGTGGGGACGGGCCGCACCGCGAGGTGGGTGGCGTGGTCGCCAACGGGGCGGCGGACTTTCGAGTCACGCTGACTCGAAAGTCACGCTAACACATGCGTGACACGCTGTCTCGGTACAGTTCGCCCGATGGCTACCGAAGCGACCGCGCGGATGGGCCGCCCGCGCAGCGAGCGCGCACGGCGGGCGGTCCTGCACGCGGTGGACGACCTGCTCGTCGACGTCGGCTACGCGGCGATGACGATGAAGGGCATCGCCGAACGCGCGGGCGTCGGTCGCCAGACGCTGTACCGGTGGTGGACGACGAAGGCCGAGATCCTCCTGGAGGCGATCGTCGACGACGTCGAGGAGGAGCTGACCACACCCGCGCACCCGGACGCCGCCGACGACCTGCTGGCCTACGTGCGGGCGTTGAGCGGGTTCCTGCTCACCTCACCCTCGGGGCTGGCCTACCGCGCGCTGGTCGGCGAGGCGCAGCACGACCCGGCGGTCCGGGACCTCGTGCACGCGGCCGACCTGCTGGGCACGAGCGCGCGCACGGTGCTCGACCGGGTCCGCCCGGCCGCCCCCGCCATGCCACCACCGGGCCTGTGCGCGGCGCAGTTCGTCGGGCCGGTGGTGTACCAGGTGCTCACCGCGCAGGCGGCGTTCACCGACGAGGACCTGCGCGACCACGTCCGCACCCTGCTGGCGTCGTGGTCGGGCGGGCGGACGGCGAACCACCAGCACCGCGAGGGCGGTGGCACCGCGGCCCGGAGTTCGCGGCGGTGACGCTCCGGCAACCCCCGGATCGCGGCACCGCGACGGGCAGGCCGGCATCCCGCTCCCCTGGCGACCCGCGCTGACCGGCGAAGGCACCGGATGTCCCCACCGCTGGTGGCCCGCATCGCTGGTGGCCCGCATCGCGACCTCGCCGCCGTAGAGCCGGACGCCGCCCGCGAACCCGTCGCGGAACGCATCCCCGAGCCGGAACGGCAGCGGCTCCTCGACCTGCCGCACGGGGACGCGGAAGCCGCCCAGGACGACACCGACCGACCAGGCGTCCGCGCTACGGGCGGTAGGCGGGCCACGGTCCCAGCGGGGGCAGCGGCACGGCGCACGTCGGAGGTGCGTCGGGCACGCGGCCCGCGAGCCACGCGGCCAGGTCGTGGGCCGCGGCCGTGATCTCCGCGCCCGTCCCCCACGTCCGGTCCACGTCCGTCGCCCGCACGCCGAACCCCTCGGGCAGCCGCGGGTGCAGGAAGTCGACGGCGTGGCAGGAGAAGTCGACCGTCCACGCGCTCGGCCGGACGCCCACGTCGAGGTCGACCAGGTGGATCCACACCTCGCGCCACCGGATCTCCACGGCGGAGTCGAACCCCGTCCAGTCCACGACGCCCGCCCACGCCCGCTCCAGCCCGGCGGAGTGCTCGGCGACGGCCGCGCGGTGCTCCGCCGCGCCCCGGGTCGCGGTGGCCTCGATGATCGCGTCGCGCTCACCCGGCTCCCACAGCGCGACGACCTCGCCGCGCAGCGCGTGCTCGACCACCCGCGCACGGGCTCGGGCGGCGTCCGCGAGGTGGGCGAGGACGTGGCCGCGCGTCCAGCCCGGCAGCAGCGACGGACCGGCGACGGCGGAGTCGGTGAGGTCGACGAGCGCGGTGTCCAGGCTCCGGTGCGCCGCCGCGACGGCGGCGAGGGGCGGGGTCGCGGTCACGCCTCCGGAGCCTAGTGCGGTGACCGCGCCTGCGGGCTCACGTGCGCAGCCCGGCGATCACCATGCGGATCAGCAGGTCGTAGCTCTCGTCCAGCTCCTCCGGCAGCTGGAAGCCGTTCTCCGCCTCCAGCACCGCGAAGCCGTGGGCTGCCGCGCGCAGGCAGCGGGCCGCGTGGATCGCGTCGGAGTCCTCCAGGCCGTACGCGCGCAGGGCGGCCAGCACGATGGCGACCAGCCTGTCCCCGGCCTGCGCCACCATCGGTTCGGCCGCCTGGACGACCGCGGAGTAGCGGTGCGGGTGGGCCACCACGTAGGCGCGCCAGGCCAGCATGAGCGCGCGGATCGCCTCGTCGGCGGAGCGGCCGAGCACCGCCCGGCCGGTCCGCTCGGCCAGCTCGTCCATCACCCGCACCGACACGAGCGCGCGCAGCTCCGCCAGGTTGCGGACGTGCTTGTAGAGCGACGGCGTGGCCACCCCCGCGCGGGACGCCACGGCGGCGAGGGTCAGGGCGGCGGGCCCCTCCTCGTCGACCAGGCGCAGCGCGACGTCGACCACGGCGTCCGCGGACAGCGCCGCCCTAGCCACGGGCGTGCGCCTTCAGGAACTCCAGGACCGACCCGGCGACCCTGTCCGGGAACTGCGCGTGCGGGTAGTGGCCCGCCCCCTCGACCACCTCGACCCGGCCCAGTCCGGACGGCATCTCCGCCACGACGCCCTCGCCCTCGGCGCGGGGGTCGACCCAGTCGGGGTCCAGCGAGCCCTCCAGGACCAGCACGGGGCACCGGACGTCGCCGAGCCGGGCGCCCGCGTCGGTGGGGGCGGACATGGCCATCCGGCCCAGCACGGCCATGCGGCCCGGCCTGCGCAGGTCGGCGTCGAGCGCGGCGAGGTGCCCGGCGAAGCCCGCGGGCTTGGCGCCGGGGTAGGCGTGGTCGAGGTAGCGCTTCCACAGGCCGACGCTGCGGAACACCCCGGCTCCCATGAGCAGCAGCATCCCCTTGCGGTAGCGGGCGTTGGAGAGCAGCCCACCGACGGCGACCTTCTGCGCACGGGTGAACGGGGCGATCTCGACGACGGCGGTGACCGACCCCGGCTCCTGGGCGGCGGCGATGGTGACGGAGCCGCCGGTGAACGAGTGGCCGACGAGCACGGCCGGGCCGCCGAGGTGGCGGACGACGGCGAGCAGGTCGCCCGCGGAGTCGGTGCGGGTGTAGGACGCCCAGTCGGCGCTCGACTCGCCGTGGCCGCGCTGGTCGACGGTCGCGACGCGGTACCCCGCGTCCGCCAGCAGCGCGGCCACCTCGCGGTAGACGGCCCGGTTGTCGCCCATGCCGTGCGCCAGCACGACCAGCGGCCCCTCGCCGACCACGTCGTAGGCGAGCCGTCCGCCGTCGTGCTCCAGGAACTCGGTCATGGCCATCTCCTCCGCTAGCTAATGCCTGTAGCCCGAAAGCTAATGGTATTAGCCGGAGGTGTCAAGCGGGTGGCTCAGACGCGGACCCCGATGGCCACGGTGAGCAGCACGACGGAGTCCGCGACGGCTTCCACGCGGTGCATCCGGTCCGGGACCGCGAGCAGGTCCCCCGGTGAGCCGTCCCACGAGTCGGGCCCCGCCACCAGGCGCACGTGCCCCTGGAGGACCTGGAGGGTGGCCTCACCGCCGCTCTCGTGGTCGTGCAGGTGCTGGCCGCCGAGCAGCGCGATCACGGTCTGGCGCAGCGCGTGCTCGTGCCCGCCGTTCACGGTGTGCGCGCTGCGCCCGCTCGACGCGTCGCGGGCGATCTCCAACTGCTGGTGGGCCAGCGAGGTCAGCGAGGTCTTCGACATGCGGTTCCCCTCGTTCGTGGGCGCGGTCCGCGTCCCGTGGCACTACGACCGGACGGCCGCCCGGTCCGTGACACGACGGGTACCCCGCTCACCCGCCGTTCACGACAGGCGCGGGGCGGACCGTCACGGCGCCCGGCCCGCCTCGGTGTCCAGACCGGGTTCGTCCGGGGCGGACTCCTCCGGCTCGCTCGCGTGCACGTCCGCCGGGTCCACGTGCTCGTCGGCCTCGCTGAGCAGCGACCGGATCCCGGAGTTCAGCACCGCCAGCAGCGGGACGGACAGCAGCGCGCCCGCGATGCCGCCGACGAGCAGGCCGCCCGCGATGGCCAGCACGACCGCCAGCGGGTGCAGCTTCACCGCGCGGCCGAGCAGGAGCGGTTGCAGCACGTGGCTCTCGAGCTGCATCACGGCGATCACGATGCCCGCCACCACGAGCCCCGCGACCACACCGTTCGCGACCAGCGCGATGAGGATCGCGATGCTGCCCGCGACGACGGCTCCGATGATCGGGATGAAGGCGCCGAGGAACACCAGCGCCGCCAGGGGGATCGCGAGCGGGACGCCGAGCACCGCGAGCCCGATGCCGATGCCCACGGCGTCCACGACCGCGACCGCGGACGTGGCGCGCACGTAGCTCACCAGCGCCGCCAGCCCGCGCCTGCCCGCCACGTCCACCCTGGTGCGCACGCGGTCCGGGGCGGCGCGGATGAGGAACTGCCAGATGCGCGGGCCGTCGTAGAGGAAGAAGATGAGGGTGAACAGCACCAGCAGCGCCTGGGTGAGGATCTCGCCGACCGTGGCGGCCGTGGTCAGCGCTCCCGTGGTGATGTCGGCCTGGTTCTCCGTCAGCGTCGCCATGAACCGGGAGGACGCCTCGCGGATCTGGCTGTCGCTCAGGTGCAGCGGCCCCTCGGTCAGCCACCTCGTCGCCGTGTCGACGCTCTGCGACAGCTGCGAGACCAGACCGGGGACGCCGTTGACGAAGGTGACGACGACGAACGTCAGCACCCCGCCGAGGATCACCAGGCCGCCGATCAGGACCAGCGCGGTCGAGATGCCCCTCGGCACGCCGAGCCCGGTGAACAGGTCCACGCCGGGCGCCAGCAGCGCGGCCAGCAGCAGCGCGATGGCCACCGGCACCACGATCCCCGCGAGGTACCCGGTCACGGTGCCGACCACGTAGAGCGCGGCCACCACGACGAGGAACCGCCAGCCGATCGCCGCGGTCACCCGCAGGATCCGGGGCACGACGTCCTTGACGTCGCCCTCGGGGGATCTCCCGCTTCCGTTCATGCCGTCACCGCTCCGCCGTGGTCCACCGAGAAGTCCCCAGGACATGACGAACCCCGGCGACAGGGGGGTGGGTCGCCGGGGTTCGTTCCGCACACCTCGGTGGTCTAGGCGTGCGCGCGCCTGCCCGTCACCAATCGGTAGATGCCGAGCAGGATGAGCGAGCCGAGGATGGCGAGCAGCCAGGTGCTCAGGTCGAAGAAGCTGTTGATGTCGCTGTTGAACAGCGCCCGGCCGACGAAGCCGCCGAGGATCGCACCGACGATGCCGATCAGCATCGTGACGATGATGCCGCCGGGGTCCTTGCCCGGCATGATCGCCTTCGCGATGGCTCCGGCGATGAGACCCAGGACGATCCAGCCCAACACACCCACGGTAGTTCTCCTTCATCCGACGGCGGCAACGGGTTCCGCCGCCGCTCAGGTCCTGCTTGGTGGAGGAGTGCCCTCCGCACACCGGCTTCAAACAACATTCGCGGGCGGATCCTCGCCGTGGCCGACCGGCCCCGGTGGCGCGGCGGCCGTTCGGTCGCCCGGACTGGTCCACCCGCTTCACCCGGCTGAGTAGTCCTGCTCTGGCGGGTGACGCCGAGGTGGCGCACAGTGAAGGCATGAGTACCGAACGGACACCTGCCAGGTCGCTCCTCTTCGCACTCGGTCTCGGCGTGCTCTCCGTCGGCACGTGGTGGGCCTTCCTCGGCACGGACGGCACCCGCGACGTCGACCCCGTGACCGGCTCCACCACCGGCCCCTACGAGGCGCCACAGGTCATCGCGTGCTGCCTCGTCCTCATCGGACTGGTCGCCGCGGGGGCGGTCGTCGCCCCGCCGTGGCTGGCCGTCGTCTCGGTCGCCGTGCCGTTCACCGTCGCCTGGAGCCTGCACGCGGCGGCCCAGGACGACTCCGGCCTGTGGGCGGTCGGCGGCGTGCTGGTCCTGCTGGGGACCGTCGGCGGCGGTGCGCTGGTCGCCGCCGGGACCGGGTTCCTGCGGCGCCGGGTCAGCTCCTCCCGCTGACCGTCCCGCGGCGCGGGCGGGCCTCCGCCGGGCCCGGCCGCGCGTCCACCGTAGGCTGGGCGGCATGACGTTCTCCCTGCCCGGTCTGGGCGAGCTGGCGCCGGTCGACGGCGCGCCGGACGGCGTGACGTGCTGGACGACGACGAGCGGCGGCGAGACGGTGGCCGTCCTGGTCGAGGAGCCGTCCACAGTGGACGACCTGGACCCCGCCTTCATCACCGGCGTGCTGGCCGACCGCGAACGCCTCCTGGCCGTCGCCCGCGCCGCCGTGGCGGACGCGCTGGGCGCCGCCGTGGCCGAGTCGGCCGACGAGCCGGAGTTCACCTTCCACACCGGACAGGACTGGGTGCTCCGCTTCGCCGAGTGCGCCGAGCCCGGCCTCACCGAACTGGGCGTCCTGGTCGTCTTCGAGGGCCACGAGGTGACCGAGGTCGACGACTTGGCGGAATCGGAGTAGCCCTCCGCGCCGGTGCGGTCACAACGTCCAGGGCGTGCACCGAAGTCGATCAGAGCCACTCGTTGACCGCGGCGACGTGCACGGTGGTCACACTCCACCGCGTGACGTTGTTCGCAGTCCTCGGGGAGCAAGGCCCTCGCACCCCTTGGCCTTGCGATGCGCGTCCTGGTCGGCCTCGCTCGGGATGGTCGTCTTGATCCCGCGACGACGCAGATGCTCCCGGTTGGCCTTGGACGTGTACGCCTTGTCGTCCGGGCCGACCACCGGCCACCCGAGGCACCCGGATCCCGCGCGACACCGGGACGAACTGCGGGCTGCCACCACGCTGACCGCGCACCGACGCCTACTCGCCGGCGGATCCCGTCGATCAACTGCCGCGTGCTCCACGAGGACCGGACCGGGACGGCGTGGGCAGCAACGGTTGCGGCGTCGCCCATCGCGCGTCGGTCAGGTCGAACCGCCCCGCCACCGCCAGGACGTTCACGAGGTCTCCGGTGTTCAGGTTCTTCATGGTCGACGAACCGATCGCCGGAGACCTCGCTCATCTTCGATCACCAACACGCTGAACAGCGCCAACCTCGATCGACGTCACCTCAGCCGACTTCGATGCAGGCCCTAGTCTGCGGACTTGACCTCGCGCATCGTGAGGTGCGAGTCGACGCGGGCCATCGCCGGGAGGCTCATCACCTTCTCCACCAAGAACTTCTCGTACGCCTGCGCGTCCTCCACGAGCACCCGCATCAGGTAGTCGGGCCTGCCGAAGAGCCTCCGGCACTCGACGACCTCCTCGTAGGAGCGCAGCAGCGCCTCCAGCTCGTCCACCGTCGCGCGGTCGTTCACCCGGATCTCGGCGGTCACGACGACCTCGAACCCCCGACCGGTCGCCGCGAGGTCCACGCGCGCCCGGTAGCCGGTGATGATCCCGGCGTCCTCCAACCGCTTCACCCGCCGCAGGCACGGCGGTGGCGTCAGCCCGATCCGCCTGGCCAGTTCGACGTTGGTCAGACGACCGTCCTGGCTCAGGTGGAACAATATTTCCCGATCGACCGAGTCCAGTGACAGTTTGTTGCTCACAAGGCCAGTCTACGGGCAGAAGACGACACCACATCACGTCCGTTTCGAAATATGGTTTCCCCATGTCCCGCATCGCACCCCTGGCCCGCCGAGCGCTCCGCGACACCCGGTCCGTGAGCGTCGCCTTCCTCGCCCTCGGCGCGACGCTCGGCGTCCTGGTCGTCCACTCCGGACTGGAGTGGTGGTGGGCCACCGCGTTCACCTCGCTCGTCTACGCGGGCTCGCTGGAGTTCCTGCTCGTCGGCATGGTGGTCGCCGCCGCCCCGCTGGCGACCGTCGCGGTGACCGCCTTCCTGGTCAACCTGCGGCACGTCTTCTACGCCGTCTCCTTCCCGCTGCACCGGATCCGGGGCGCGGCGGGCAAGGCGCTCGGCACGTTCGGCCTGACCGACGAGGCGTTCGCACTCGTCACGGCCGCACCGCCGCACGAGTGGACGGGCGCGCGAATCCTGTGGCTGCAAGGCTTCTGCCAGCTCTGCTGGGTCGGCGGCGCGACCGCGGGCGCGCTGCCGGGCCCACTGGTCCCCTCCTCCGTCGCGGGCCTGGAGTTCACCCTGACCGCGCTGTTCGTCGTGCTGGCCCTGGACGCCCACCACACCCGGCGGGACGTGCCGACGGCGGTCACCGCCGCGCTGAGCGCCGTCGGCGCGCTGCTGCTGTTCCCCGAGCGGATGCCGCTCGTGGCGATGGCGCTGTTCACCGCGGGCCTGCTCGTGCGGCGAGCGGCGTCGACCAGGAGGCGCGCCGATGCCTGACCACGCCTACGTCTGGGCCGCCGTCGGCGTCAGCGCCGCGGTCACGTGGCTGCTGCGCGCGCTGCCGTTCGCGGTCCTCGTGCCGCTGCGCGACTCCGCGGTCCTCGCCTACCTCGGCCCGCGGATGCCCGCGGGCGCGATGCTGGTGCTCGCCGTCCACACCCTGCGCGACACGCACCAGTCCTCCGCGCCGGCGGTCGTCGTCGGGCTCGCGGTGACCGCCGGCCTGCACCTGTGGCGGCGCAACGCGGTGCTCAGCGTCCTGGGCGGCACGGCGGTCCACGTGGTGCTCCTCACCGCACTGGAGTTGTCAGTCCGGTGACCGGTGGTTAGCGTCGGGATCATGACCAGGACGTTGACGGCCAAGGGCGCGGCGACCAGGGCGCGCATCGTCGAGGGCGCGGCGGAGCTGTTCCGCACCGGCAACGTCGTGACCACGACGCTGGACGACGTCCGGCTCCGCACCGGCACCAGCAAGAGCCAGCTCTTCCACTACTTCCCCGACGGCAAGGAGCAGCTGCTGCTCGCCGTGGCCGAGCTGGAGGCCGAGCGCGCCGTGGAGGACGGCACGTTCTGCCTCTCTCACCTCACGACGTGGGCCGCCTGGCACGAGTGGCGCGCGACCGTGGTCGACCGCTACCGCTCCGAGCGCGACGGCTGCGCCCTGAGCGCCCTGTACCTCCAGCTCGGGCACGGCACCCCGGCGGCCAAGGCGGTCCTGCGGCTGCTGCTGGGCCGCTGGGGCGACCAGCTCGCGGCGGGGATGCGCGCGATGCAGGCCTCGGGCGAGCTGTCGCCGTCGTTCGAGGTCGACCGCGCCGCCCCCGCCCTCCTGTCGGCGTTGCAGGGCGGCGTGACGATCCTGATGGCGACCGGCGACAGCTCCCACCTGGAGGCGGCGCTGGACGAGGCCATCGAGCGGATGCGCGCCGCCTGAGCGGTCACGCCGCCGCCGAGTACCAGTTCCCGTCGAACCGCAGCGTGATCCCGGTCAGGAAGTCCGCCACCGGGCTGGCCAGGTACGCCACGGCCGAGGCGATCTCCTCCGGCCGCGCGATCCGGCCGATGTCGTTGGGCGCCACCGCCCGCACGACCTCGGACTCCATCTCCTCCCACGTGCCGGTCAGGCCACGGGCGCGGCCGACCTCGGTGAGCCGCGTCCTCGACGCGGGGGTGAGGATGCCGCCGGGCGCGACCACGTTCGAGGTCACCCCGGACTCGCGCAGGTCACGGGCGAGCGACAGGGACAGGTTGTCCCGCGCCGCGTTGGTCGCGTTGTAGTGCGGCTGCACGGCCAGCGGCATCACCGACATCACGCTGCCGATCTGGACCACCCTCCCCCACCGGCGCTCGCGCATGGACGGCACCAGCCGCTGGACCATCCGCACGCTGGAGATCACGTTGGTGTTGTAGATGTCCGCCCAGTCGGCGGACGTCGCGGTCGTCCAGCTCTTCGACATGTCGAAGACGCCGACGTTGTTGACCAGGACGTCGATCCGGCCAGCCGCCCGCGCGACCTCGTCGGCCCCGGCGTCGGTCCCGACGTCGCCGATCGCGGTGGTCGCCGTCCCGCCGTCGGCCTCGATCTCCTCCACCACGGCGGCGGCGCGCGCCGCGTCCCGCCCGTGCACCACCACCTCGGCGCCCTCCGCCGCCAGTGCCTTCGCGATGGCCGAACCGAGTCCGGAGCTCGACCCGGTCACCAGCGCCCGCTTGCCCGTCATCCGCAGATCCACCGTGCGTTCCACCTTCCTGGGTTGTGGAACCCACGGTGCCCCGCAAAAAATGGACCGGCAAGTCCAGTCTTGGGGTCCTCCGCGGATGGACACGCCGAACGCCGCGACGACTGAGGGATCGTCGCGGCGCCGGGCAGGGAGCGGCGGGTCAGGAGTTGGGGCAGGTGTTGCGGTATTCCTGCACCAGGGTCCCGCTGGACGGTCCGGGGCAGAGGAACTGCTCGTAGCGGGTGTCGTTGTCGATGAAGCGCTTGAGCCAGGAGATGCTGTACTTCGCGACCGTGACGTTGGCGCTGGTGGGCGCGCCGTGGCTCGCGTTGTTCAGCTCCAGGTACGCCTTGTCCGGGGCCGAGCTGAGGCTGGTGTAGAACGGCTCGGCGTGCTGGGCGACCGGGGCGGTGGTGTCGTTCTCCGCGCCGATCACCATCGTCGGGACGCGGACCGTGGTCCAGCTCTTGGTCGTGTGCCACGGGGCCAGCGGGATGGCCGCCTGCAACGCCGGTCGGGTGCGGGACGCGGCCAGGGAACCGCCACCGCCCATCGAGTGGCCCATGACACCCAGGCGGGTGCCGTCGACGCGGGTGCGGGCCGCGCTGGAACCGGTGAGGTAGTCGAGCGCCGCCAGGAGCTGCGCGCCGCGGCTGTCGGGCTGGTCCAGCGTCGAACTGGTGTCGATGGTGAACACGACGAAGCCCTGGGACGCCAGGCGCGGACCCAGCCAGCTCACGCTGGACTGGGAGGCGGTGAAGCCGGGCGAGATGGCGATGCCGCCGAACGTGCCGTCGGCGGTGCTGGTCGGGTAGTAGATCGTGCCGCCGCCGAAGCCGGAGACCGAGGACCGCGAGACGGTGGTCGTCGTGACGGCGTACGGGCCGCGCGCCGCCTCGACGCTGGCGGTGGTGGGGGCCGGTCCGCGTTCGTAGGGGTTCGCGGCGGCCGTCGCGGGCACGGCTGTGACGCCTGCCAGCAGCACGGCCAGCGCGGGGATCAGGTTGCGGAGTCGCACAGGGAAGCTCCTCGTTCACGCAGGGGATGAACACCGCTGACCTAACGGCAGCGCCGCGCCCGCGCGCATCGGCGGATGTGCCGGTCCACCGCAACCCCGACCGCAACCCCCGCGCGCCGGGGCATCGGTGGGAACACCCGACTCGCGGCGGTTCCCACGGCCGCCGGGATGTGGCAGAACTGGGACCATGCTGCTTGGACGTGACCGGCAGCGCGTCGCCGTGGACGCGGTGCTCGATCGCGCCCGTGCGGGCCGCGGCGGTGCGCTGGTGCTGCGGGGCGAGGCAGGCTCCGGCAAGACGTCCCTGCTGCGGGCCGCGCGACAGGCGGGCGCCGACTTCGACGCCGACGGCGACCGGCGGGTGCTGCTGTGCGTGGACGACGCGCACCTGCTGGACGCGGCGCACCTGCTCGACCTGGTGGCCGCCGTCGAGGCCGAGCCGGTGGCCGTGCTGATCGCGACCGAGGGGTCGACGCACGGGCTGCCGTGCGTGGAACTGGAGCCGCTGGACCACGCCACGAGCATCCGGGTGCTGCGGGACCTGCGGCCCGGCCTGTCACCGGACCTGGCCGACGACCTGGCGCACACCGCGTGCGGCAACCCGCTGGCGCTGGTGGAGCTGTCCCGTTCGCTGACCAGCGAGCAGCTCGGCGGCGCCGCGCCCGCTCCCGCAGGCCTGCCGGGCGACAGCTCGCTGCGCAGGCGGCTGCGGGCCCGGCTGGAGGCGCTCTCCCCCGCCGCGCACCGGGCCCTCGCGATGGTGGTCGTGGACGGCGACGTCGACGTCGACACGCTCGTGCGTCTGCCGGACCTCGGTGTCGCCGCCGTCGAGGAGGCCGCCGCGCTGATGGACCCCAGGCCGCTGGTCCGGGAGACCCTGCGCACGGAACTGACCCTGTCGTCCCGCTACGCCGCCCACGCCGCGCTGGCGGAGGTCCTGCCACCGGGTCCGCGCCGCACGTGGCACGAGGCCGCGCTGGCACCCGGCGCGCGGGACGCGCAGGCGGACGCCCTGGCGCACGCGGCGGCGCTGGCCCGCGGCCGGGGCGACTACGCCGCGGCGGCCCGCGACCACGGCCGCGCCGCCGTGCTGACCACGGGGTCCGACGAGCGGGCGCGCAGGCTGGTGGCGTCGGCGGCCGACCACTGGAAGCGCGGGGTGCCCCACCGGGCCCGAGCGCTGCTGCGCGAGGCCACGCCCCTGTCGGACCGGGTCGAGCTGCGGGCGCTGGCCGACGTCGTGCGCGGTGGCCTCGACCTGGGCAACGGCCTGCCCGACACGGCCGCGCGCAGGCTCATGGGGGCGGCGGGTGAGCTGCTCGGCAGCCGCAGGGCGCTCGCCATCACCGCGCTCGGGTTCGCGGGCGAGGCGGCGGCCATCGCGGGCGACCACCGCCTGCACGGTCAGGTGGCCGACTTCGCCGCCTCGCTGCGGTCGGCCGACGACCCGCCGGGGACGGCGCTGACGCTGGACCACCTGACGGGCACCGCCGCGAGCTACGCGGGCAGGCACGCCGAGGCGTTGCCCGCGCTGCGGTCCGTGGTCGCGCTGGCCGACCTCGACCCGGCCCCGCAGTCGAAGGTCTGGGGCGGTCACGCCGCCTACATCCTGGGCGACGCCGCCAAGGCCCACGAGCTGGCGGGGCGCGGGGTGACCGCCGCGCGGGAGAGCGGCCTGACCACGCTCGTGCCGTGGGCGCTGACGTGCCGCGCCCTGTCCGCGCTGATGGTGGACCAGCACGCCGCCGCCCACACGTCCGCGTTCGAGGGCGTGCACGCCGCCACGGCGGCGGGCCAGCACAACGCGGTGGTCGACCACCTGGCCGTCCTCGCGCTGCTGGCCGCGCTGCGCGGCGACGCGGACACCGCCGCGCACCGGATCGACACGGCGGGCGAGCAGATCGACCAGCGCGGCCTCGGGCGGTGCGGCACGATCGGCGCCTGGGCGAACGTGTGCGTCGACCTGGCCCGCGACCGGCCGTCCGACGCGCTGCGCCGCATCCCCCCGATCGCCGCGGGCGGCGTGCACGCGGGCATCAAGGCGATGGCCGCGCCGCACCTGGTGGAGGCCGCCGTGGCGTGCGGTCGCCCGTCCACCGCCGACCGCGCGCTGCGCCGCTTCGACGACTGGGCGCACAGCACCGGCAGCCCCGGCAGGCTGGCGCTCGCCCACCGCTGCCACGCGCTGGTCTCCACCGGAGGGGAGGCCGACGAGCACTTCGACGAGGCGATCCACCTGCACCAGGTCAGCGGTACGACGATGGAGCTGGCCAAGACCGAGCTGTTCCACGCGACCCGGCTGCGCCGCAACCGCAAGCCCAAGCGGGCGCGGGAACTGCTCCGCGACGCCGTGCGCCACTTCGAGCACCACGAGGCCGACTACTGGTCGGACCGGGCCCGCGCGGAGCTGCGCCTCGCGGGTGAGCCCAGCACCGAGCCGAAGGCGGGGCGGGCCGCCGAGCTGACGCCCCAGCAGTCGCAGATCGCCAGGCTGGTGGCCGAGGGCGCGACCAACCGCGAGGCCGCCGCGAGGCTGTTCCTCAGCCAGCGCACCGTGGAGCACCACCTCCGCAACATCTTCACCAAGCTCGGCATCCGCTCCCGCGTCGAGCTGACCAAGGTCTTCAGCTGAGCGGGCGCTACTTGGCGAGCTTCGTCGCGCCCTCCACGGCCTGGCGCCACGCCTCGTCGACCTCGGTGCCGTTCTCCACGGCCTGGAGGGCGTCGGCGAACACCTTGTCCTGGATCTGGCCCGCGGCGGGACCCTTGTGCTGCGCGGTGGAGACCTTGTTGGCCTGCTCCGCGAACAGCGCGCCGACCTTCGCGTTGCCGAAGTACGGGTTGGTCTGGTTGAGCAGCGCGGGTGAGAGCAGCGCCTCGTTCTGGCTCGGGAAGGCGCCCTTGGCGGTGAACGCCTTGATCTGCTGCTCCGGCGCGGTCAGCCACGCGGCCAGCTCCGCGGCCTCCTTCGGGTGCTTGCCCTGCTTCGGCACGGTCAGGAACGAGCCGCCCCAGTTGCCCGCGCCTCCGGGGAACGAGGCCGTGACGGCCCACTTGTCCTCGTTCTCGGGGCCGGACTGGGCCTCGATGACGCCGAGCATCCACGACGGGCAGGTCTTCGTGGCGAAGGCGGCGGTCTTGAACGCGGTGTTCCACTCGTTGCCGAACGCCACGAGCTTGGCGGACTGGCCGCCCTCGACCGCGGCGGTCACCTGGTCCCAGTCCTTCTTCACGGCCTCGTTGGTCTCCACGACCAGGTTGTCGTCCAGGTCGTAGTAGCCGACCTTGTTCTGGTTGACCATCGCGTTGAACACCTGGGAGGCGCTGTCGAACCAGGCCTTGTCGGACTTCGCGACGAACTGGGCGCCCGTGGCGAAGTAGCTCTCCCAGGTGGCGAACAGCTCGCCGACGGCCTCGGGGTCCGACGGCAGGCCGACGTCCTCGAACAGGTCGCGGCGGTAGCACATCGCCATCGGTCCGATGTCGGTCCCGTAGCCGATCAGCTCGCCGTCGCGGTTGCTGGCGGTGTCGGACTTCCACTGGAGCCAGCGTTCGGCCGTGACGTCGGGCGGCCCGATCTGGTTCAGGTCGTTGAACTGGTCGGACTTGGCCATGACCTGGTTGATCCAGCCCTCTTCGACGGCTTCGACGTCGGCCAGCCCGGACCCGGCCGCCAGCTTGGTGAACAGGGTCTGGTGGTGGTCGTCGGCCTTGCCGGTCTTGCGGTGCGTGATCCGCACGTGGGGGTGGGTGTCCTGGTACTGCTTGATCAGGTCCTCGTAGCCGAACTCGTTGAACGTCGCGATGGTCAGTTCGACGTCGTCGACAGCGGTCGAGGCGTCCTCACCCCCGCACGCGGCGGTGAGGGAGAGCAGCGCGGCGCAGGTCAGCGCCGTGACCCGTCTGTGGGCACGGTGGGGCACGTGTCGACTCCTCTGGCTGGGGGCAGGGGGAACTGGGAGCGCTCCCAGACAGGGAGTGTGCGCAGCGCCACACGACAGTGTCAAGGTTTGGTGTCCAGCCCGTTACCGTTGATCACAATCCCGCTGATCTGCGGAAACGCTGGGTATCGCCACCAATCCCGTCCGTTACCGGGCCCGTCACACCCGAGGGCCGCGCGCCGTCCGGATGACATGACCACCAACGCTCGACGGATCGTCCTGCTCCTCCTCGCGCTCACGGCCGCCGTCGTCGGCTCGTGGGCCTACCTCGCCCCCGTGCACTGGTACTCGACCTTCCCCGGCTTCGGCAGGCGGTGGCTGCCGGTGCTCGGCCCGTACAGCGAGCACCTGGTCAAGGACGTCGGCGCGATGTACCTCGGGCTGCTGGGACTGAGCCTCGCCGCCGCGTGGCGCGCGACCGACACGTTCACCGTCCGCGTGGCGGGCGTCGGGTGGACCGTGTTCAACGTCCTGCACCTCGCCTACCACCTCCAGCACCTGGGCATGTACCAGCCGATCGACCAGGTGCTGAACGCCGTGGCCCTGTCGTCGTTCGCGGTCGCGGGCGCGGTCCTGCTGCTGCCCGCGAGGGCGACGCGACCGGCCGCGGTCGCGGAGGCGCGCACCTGAGCACGCCTCCGAGGTCTCACCGGCGCGGCGCCCGGCTCCGGGGTGCCCGCCGGGTGTGATCACTGTTCTCCTGCCGCGTCCCGCGCATTCATCGGACGTCCCACCCACCGCCACTTGACTTCGATCTCATATTCGCAACACTTCTTCATGTTTGGCCCTGGTGACGGGCCTCACACCGGTAGCGCACACCGAGCCGCCGCGGTGGTCGCGGGTCGTTTGGACGAGGAGCACCATGCGAGCAGTGAGTTCACGGACGTCGGAGCGTCCACCGGTACGGCGGCGGGCCGGGAGGGTGTCGTTCGTCCTGGGCACCGTGGCGGCGGTGCTGTTCGCGAGCGCGGGGGTCGCGCTCGCGGACCCGCCGCAGGCGCTCGACTGGTCAGCCCCCTGGGAGGACCGCACCTACGAGCCCGCCTTCGACTACGACGGCGACGGCTGCTACCCCACCCCCGCCATCGGCCGGGACGGCACCATCGCCCCCGGCCTCAAGACCACCGGCGCGGTCAACGGCAGCTGCCACGACTCGTGGGACCTGGACAACACCAACGCGTACTCGCGGGTGAAGTGCAACAACGGGTGGTGCGGCTACATCTACGGCCTGTACTTCGAGAAGGACCAGGCCGTCGCGGGCTCGGGACTCGGCGGGCACCGGCACGACTGGGAGCACGTCGTGGTCTGGGTGCAGAACGGCACCGCGCAGTTCGTCTCGACCTCCGCGCACGGCAAGTACAACACCTACGCCCGCAACCAGGTGGCGTGGGACGAGACGGGCAACCACCCCAAGGTGGTCTACCACAAGGACGGCCTGTCCACGCACTGCTTCCGGCTCGCGGGCTTCGGCGAGCAGCCGGAGAACCACAAGGGCACGTGGCAGTACCCGCCGCTGGTCGGCTGGGACGGCTACCCCGCGGGCCTGCGGGACCGGCTGACGTCGGCCGACTTCGGCTCGGCCCAGTTCGGCCTCCGCGAGGGCTCGTTCTCGGGGGAGCTGTCGAAGGCCAAGCCCGCGAGCATCCCGTTCAACCCGAACGGCTGACCTGACGAGGGCCGGGGAGGCGCGGCCTCCCCGGTCTCAGGACACCAGCGAGTCCAGCAGCCGCAGGCGCTCCGCCGAGTCGGACCCCGGCGCGGCACCGCTGAAGATGACCCGCTGGCCGGGGTCGTCGGGCAACCGGAGGCTCTCCTCGTTCAACGTCATCCGCCCCACGAGCGGGTGGTCGTACTGGCGCACCGAGTGCAGGCACTCCGCCACCGGGTGCGTCGCCCAGATCCGGGCGAACTCCGCGCTCCTGATGCTCAGGTCGCCGATCAGCTCGGCCAGCAGCCGGTCGTCGGGCTGGTCGCTCGACGCCATCCGCAGGTACGACGCCGCGTTGCGGGCCTCGGCCTCCCAGTTCACGACCAGGTCCCGCATCGCGGGCTCCAGGAACACCTGCCTCGCCAGGTTCGGTCGCTCGTCGGGCCTGAGCCCGAGCAGCGCGAACCCCAGCCGGTTGCCGCCGAGCAGGTCGGTGCGGCGGCCGACGATGATCACGGCCTGCTCGGTGGTGCCCTCGGCCAGCGCCAGCACCGGGTCCCGCACCACCTCGGGCCCGGTCTCGCGGCGGGTGACCTGCGCGGGCCACGCCAGGCGCAGCAGGTGCAGCCGCTCGCCCTCGTCCAGGCGCAGCGCGTTCGCGAGGGCCTCCATGACGGAGTCGGACATCTGGTGGCTCTCGCCCTGCTCGATGCGGGTGTAGTAGTTCACGCTCACGCCCGCGAGCCGCGCGACCTCCTCGCGCCTGAGCCCCGGCACCCGGCGCGGCGTGCCGTAGGTCGGCACACCGGTCTCCGCGGGCGACAGCGCCGCCCGCCTGGACCGCAGGAACTCGCCCAACTGCTCGCTCATGCCCCCATCGTCCTTCCCCGTCCCGGCCCGTGCCCTCCCCTGTCGTGGGTACCCACGAGGTGGTGGGGCGCGGGCACCCGCACCCGGTTCAACATCGGGGCATGACGACGTATTCGAGCGGCACCACGCTCGGTCTGGACACCTTCGGCGACGTCCTCACCGACGACGCGGGAGCGCCGATGTCCCACGCCGAGACCCACCGAGGCCTGGTCGACCACGGTGTGCTCGCCGACCAGGTCGGACTCGACTTCTTCGGCATCGGCGAGCACCACACGGAGGAGATGCCCCTGTCGGCGCCGGACCTCGTGCTGGCCGCCGTCGCGGCCCGCACCTCCCGGATCCACCTCGGCTCCGCGGTCACGGTGCTCAGCTCCGACGACCCGGTGCGGGTGTTCCAGCGGTGCTCGACGCTGCACGCGCTCTCCGACGGCCGCGCGGAGGTGGTCCTGGGACGCGGGTCGAGCACCGAGTCGTTCCCGCTGTTCGGCTACGACCTCGCCGACTACGACGAGCTGTTCGAGGAGAAGGTGGACCTGTTCGCCCGGCTGCTGGAGGAGGAGCCGGTGCACTGGTCCGGCCGGACCCGGCCGCCGCTGACCGGGCAGCGGGTCGTGCCGCGCACCGAGTCCGGCCCGATCCCGACGTGGATCGGCGTGGGCGGCAGCCCTGAGTCGGTGCTGCGCACGGCGC
Source organism: Umezawaea sp. (assembly GCF_057122925.1). Taxonomy (NCBI): domain Bacteria; kingdom Bacillati; phylum Actinomycetota; class Actinomycetes; order Pseudonocardiales; family Pseudonocardiaceae; genus Umezawaea; species Umezawaea sp. The sequence continues at coordinate 107,351 of NZ_DBNGPQ010000126.1, forward strand.
GGCACGGGATGTCGCTGATGCTCGCGGTCATCGGCGGCCCGGCGGCGCGGTTCCGGCCGTTCGCCGACCTGTTCCGCGAGGCCCAGCGGCGGCTGGACCGGCAGGCGAGGCCGATCGGCGTGCACTCGCCCGGCCACGTCGCCGACACCGACGCCGCCGCGCGGGAGCAGCTGTTCCCGCACTACCTGGAGGTGCTCACGCGGATGTCGCGGCAGCGCGGGTTCCGGCCGCCCAGCAGGGAGGTGTTCGAGCAGGAGGTCTCCGAGAACGGCTCCTGGTACGTCGGCTCGCCCGAGACCGTCGCCCGCAAGATCGCCGCCACGCTGCGGACGCTCGGCGCGACCCGCTTCGACCTCAAGTACGGCATCGCGGGCCTCCCGGCCGGTGCGGTGCTGCGCAACATCGAGCTGTACGGGACGAAGGTCGCGCCGATGGTGCGCGACCTGATGGCCTCCTGACCGGTCAGAGCCGCCGCAGCAGGTCCTGGTGCGGCGGCAGCGCACCGGTCAGCGTGATGCACTGCTGGGCGATCCGCGTGGCCAGGGCGGGCACGAACGGAGTCAGCTCGCGGGCCAGCACGCGGCAGGCCGACAGCTGGGCCGCGAGCACGACGTCGAGCCTCCTGCCCGCCGCGGCGTCGCCGCCGCGGTCGGCGCGGGCCAGGTCCCACGGGCGGGCGAGGCGGGCGAACGCCCGCGCCTCCTCCACGATCCGCCACACGGCCGTGGTCGCCCGCTCGAAGTCGACCGAGGCGAGCGCGTCGCGCACCCGTTCGGGGGCCTCGCGGCACACCGCGTCCAGCGCCTCGGCGCCCTCGACGGGCCCGGTGGCGACCGGCGGCTTCCCGACGCGGTAGCGGTGGACCATCACGGTGACCTGGTCGACCAGGTCCGCCAGGCCCTTCAGCAGGTCGCCGTTGCCCCGCGAGACGACCCGCGACGCGGCGGAGGCCGTCGTGCGGGGCGCGTCGCGCAGCAGCCACCACCGCACCGCGTCCGAGCCGTACCGCCGGGCCAGGTCACCGGGCCAGGCGGACTCGTCCTCCCGGCTCTCGACGTCGTCGAGCACCAGGACGTCGGTGGGCAGCGGCAGGCCGGCGGACAGCAGCACCGCGGGCCAGTGCACGGCGTGCGAGCGCAGCAGGCGGTGGGCCACCACGTGCGCGCGGCGGTCGCCGCCGGTCCACCAGCGCCGCACGTTCGGGCCGTCGACGCCGTGGCCGAGGCTGGTCACGTACGTGGCGACCTCGTCCCACCACGGGGCGACGAACCGGCCGGGGTCGCCCGGCACCGGGATGGTGCCGGGCCCGGAGGCCGCGACGTCCGGGAGCCCCCGACCGAGCAGGTCGAGCACCTCGTCGCGGTGGACGGCCGGTTCGACCCCGACCTTGCCGCCGCCGATCAGGTCGCGGAGCCGGTCGACGTGGCGGGACAGCCGGAAGTACCAGGTCCCCGCCTCGACGTGGAGGTCACCGGCCTCGGCGCACGCCAGCCAGAGCCGCTCGACCCCGGCGGAGTGCCTGCCGTCGCGGCCGGGGCCCGCGAACTCGGTGTAGGACAGGGCCAGCGGCTCCCGCAGCTCGGCGAACGCGTCGGACGCCGCGCCGGTCAGGAACCGCACCCGGTCGCCGAGCAGCCTGCGGTGCCTGGCGAGCACGTCGGCCCGCACGACCTCCAGCGCGTACCCGAGGTCGGGCCGCTCGCCGCGGTGGGCGACGGCGGTGGTCAGGTAGCACCGCGACATCGGGCACCTCCAGGTCTCGGGGCTCCGGCCGGACCGTAGCAGCGGAGCAGGCGCCGGTCCCCCGGTTTTCACCGTCCACAGAGGACTCACGGGCTTTGGTCGCGGTTCGATCACGAAACGCATCCAGGGCCCGCGCCGGGCCTCCTCACGGGAAAGGCCCGCCGCCTGGAAGGACCCGACCGATGAACCGCGGACCCCACTCCTACCAGCACCGCGAAGGCGACGACCAGCAGTGGTTGTCGTGCTTCGGCGTCGACACCACGCACACGGTGGTCGGCAGCAGCACCAGGACCGTCGTGGTGTCGCGCGACGGCTGGCGCCGCAACCGGACCGGCACGCCCGTGTCGCTGAGCTGGTCGACCACCGACCCGTTCGCCGTCGTGCTGCTGCTGCACGACGACGAGATCACGAGCTGGACGTTCTCCCGCGAACTGCTCGCCGAGGGCGGCGGGATCGGGGACGTGCGCGTGCGCCACGGCCTGGTGACCAGCGTCGAGCTGGACTCGCGGACGCTGCGGATCACCCTGCGGCTGTCGGTGACGTGGGTCGAGGACTTCCTCCGCCACACCCAGGACGTGATGCCGCTGGGCACCGAACCGAGCCTGGCCGACGCGGGCGAACCCGCGTGGTCGACCGAACTGGCCCGGCTGTCGGACTGGCCGGGGTGATCCACTCCTAGACTGCCGCGCATGGGACCGCTCGCCGACGCCTACCTGGACCGGATCGGGTACCGCGGCGACGTGGCGCCGAGCGCGGAGGTGCTGGGGGCACTGCACCGGGCGCACCTGGCGACCGTGCCGTTCGAGAACTTCGACGTGCACCTGGACGCCGTCGTGCCGCTGGACCGCGCCACGATCCTGGACAAGGTGGTCGTGCGCCGCCGCGGCGGCTACTGCTACGAGCTGAACACCGCGTTCGCCGAGCTGCTGGGGGCCCTGGGGTTCGACGTGACGCTCGCGTGCGCGGCGATCTGCGACCGCGACGAGGCCGACCCGCACTGGGGCAACCACCTGGCGCTGCTGGTGCGCGTCGGCGGTGGCACGTGGGTCGCCGACGTGGGGATGGGCCAGGGTTTCCTCGACCCGCTGCCCCTGCGCGCGGGCCGCCACGACCGCGGCGGGTTCGACTTCGAGGTCGCCCCCGACGACGACTGGTGGATCGGGATGCACCGGCACGGGCGGCTGCCCGGCTACCGGCTGCGCGAGGAGCCCGTCGACCTGGCCTCGTTCCAGCCGCTGCACCGGTTCCAGACGACGGCGCCGGAGTCGCCGTTCGTGCGGCTGGTGATGGCGCAGCGACCGCACGACGACCACGTGCTGACGCTGGTCGGCACCCGCCTGACGTCGGACGGACCCGCGGGCCGGGTCGAGACGGCCCTGGACACCCACACCGAGTACGCCGCCGTGCTGGCCGAGCGGTTCGGCGTGCCGACCGCCGAGGTCGACACCGCGAGGCTGCACCGGATCGCGCACGCCTCGACCACCGCCCACGCCGGGTGAGCGGTGGTCGAGGCACGAGCGCCACGACCGGCGGCCGGAAGGGGTGCCCCGCGTCGAGGGGCCGAGGTCGCCGGACCTACGGCGACCCGGCCAGCACCGACCGGTCCCGGACCAGCTTCCCGTTCGGCGTCCTGGGCAGCTTGCGCAGCACCCGCACCGCGCTCGGCTGCTTGAAGTCCGCCAGCCGCGCCGCGCACCAGCCGACGACGGTGGCCTCGTCCAGCTCGTCCGACGTCGTCGCCACGTACGCCTCGACCGCGCCGTCGAACACCACGATCGCCTCGTCCACCAGGGGGTGGGTGCGCAGCACGTCCTCGATCTCCAGCAGGTCGATGTTGTTGCCGCCGAAGATGACCAGCGAGTCCGCGCGTCCGTGCAGGGTGAGCAGCCCGTCGTCGGTCAGCTCGCCCCGGTCGCTGGTGCGCCACCAGCCGTTCGAGTAGTTGGCCCCCTCCGGCTGGATGAGGTAGGGCGAGGCGTCCATCCCGACCTCCACCTGCCCGTCGCGCACCCGCAGCCGGATGCCGTCGCACACCGGGCCGACGGTCGGCCGGGTGAGGCCGGTGACGTCCATCGTGAGGATGCCGGTCTCCGTGGTGCCGTAGCCCTGGCCGATCGGCAGGCCGTACAGGGCGGCGAAGCGCTCCTCGACCTCCCGCGGGATCAGCTCGCCGCCGGAGAGCACCCAGCGCAGCGCGGGCAGCGCGGGCGGGTCCTCGACCTGGTTGAGCGCCGCGTAGTGGTGCGGCAGGCCGGTGATCCCCACGACGGCGTGCTCCGCGGCGGTCTCGGCGATGTCCCGCCCGGACTCCTGGGTGGAGAACACGAGGGTCACGCCTGCGTCCAGCGACCGCAGGATGCCGAACGCCAGGCCGAAGCTGTGCGACGTGGAGCTGAGCAGCAGCACCCCCTCCCCCGCCACCGGCATGTTCGGCAGCCGGTTGAACACCTCCACCTCCGTCCGCAGCGACCCCGCGGTGCGGGCGATGACCTTGGGCACGCCGGTGGAGCCGGAGCTGAACTGCACCAGGCAGTGGTCGGTCGACGCGGGCACGCCGTCGGCGTGCGCCTCGGTGACCAGCTCGAAGCGCTCGCGGAACCGCACGGGCGTCCGCCCGACGTCACCCGCGCGCACCACGAACTGGCCGCGGCACCGCGCCCGCAGCGCCTCCAGCTCGACCGGGGCGAGCCTCGGTTCGACCAGCATCACCTGCGCGCCCAGCGACCAGAGCGCCAGCAGCGCCTGGACCTGGGTGAAGCTCGCGGGCGACTGGAGCACCACGGTGCTGCCGCGCCGCACGCCCGCCGCGGCGAACCCGCGCGCGTCGGCCGCGACCGCGGCCCGCAGCCCCCCTCGGGTGACGGAGTCGCGGTGGGTCAGGAACGGGGCGTCGTCGGCGCCCTTCGCCAGCAGGTCGGCGATCAGGTCCTCGATGCGGAGCGTCATCAGCTCTCCCTGCAGAACTCGCCGATGGGGTAGCCCACGTGCCGCTGGTCGGTCGCCACGTAGCCGAGCAGCTCGTCGCCCCGCTGGAGTTCCGTGACGTTGCGGACCTTGCCGCCGGGTCCGAGGACCCGCACGTGCCAGTCGTCCTGCACGATGAGGGTCACCGCGACGCCCTCCGGCGAGTGGGCGGTGATGGTGAGCAGCGGCCGGGTCTCCAGCTTCGCCCTGCCCACCACGACCTTGCGCGTCCGGCCCTCGGCGTTGACCGCGAGCACGGACCCGCCGGACCGGAGTTCGCTCAGGTAGTTGGTGCGGTTGTCCGCGCCGAGCACGTAGGAGTGCAGCGCGCCCGCGTTGACCCGGAAGGGCCGGGTCGGCATGTAGGGCAGCGGGTGGGTCTCGCTGCAGCACAGGACGAACCCGGTGGAGAAGGAGCCGACGAGGATGCCCTCGTCCTCCTCGAAGTGCGTGCACGTGTCGACGCACACGCGGTCGCCGAGTCCGCTGTGCGCCACGGATTCCACGGTGAGGGTGGTGAGCTGGAGCGGGGGTGTGGCGGCCTCCAGGAGCCGCACGACCGCGAACACGTCGTCGGCGCCGCGCGGGGCCAGCATGACGCCGTCCGAGCCGTGCTCCAGGACGCCGAGGACGATCCCGGCCTCCTCCACGTCGGCGCACACGCAGATCAGCTCGCCGCTCGCGCGGTCCGCCGCCGCGATCACGATTTCGAGGGGGATCTTCGTGGGGTCGGTGAAGCTGACCACGGTGTGCGGCAGCTCCACGGCGGCGAGGCAGGCGAGCCGGAGCGTGCGGTCGTCCCGCACCTCCACGAACGCGGCCCGGCCCGTGCCGCGCAGCGCGTGCACGCCGTCCTCGTCGTGCACGACCTGCGCCACCACGTCGACGCCGTGCTCCCCCTCGGGCGGCGGGGTGCCGTCCGGGAGCAGGAGGACTCGCTTCACGGTCGGCGGGAGTGTCGCGAGCACGGCCGGGTCGGCCGCGACGACCGCGCGCGCACGGGCGTGCACGGCGGCGTCGACGACTCCTTCGAGCTGGTGTTCGGGTACTTGGCGGACATCGATCCAAGCGAATTTCACGCGGCACCTGTCGTGGTCGTGATGGGGTGATCGGCGTGGGCGCCCCGGCGGGCGCCCTGGTGGACAGCGGACGAGAGGCCCGCGACGAGGCTGCGGGGAGCCGGGTCGGTGAAGACGCGGCGGCCGATCGCGAGACCGGCGCACCCGGCGCGCATCGCCGCGGCGGCGTACCCGAGCGGGTCGACGTGGTCCACGGGCCCGCCCGCGGCGAGCACGGGGATCGGGCAGTGCGCGGTCACGTCGGCCATGCGGCTGATCGGCAGCGCCATGGAGGTCTTGACGATGTCCGCGCCGAGGTCGGCGGCGATGTTGACGACGTGCGACAGCAGCACCGGGTCGTGCGGATCGGCGATCCGAGGGCCGCGGGCGTAGGCCATCGCGATCAGCGGGACGTTCCACGCGTCGCACGCCGACGCGACGACGCCGAGGTCGGCGAGCTGCCGCTCCTCGGTGTCCGAGCCGATGTTGACGTGGACGCTGACCGCGTCGGCGCCCAGCCGCAGCGCCTCCTCCACGTCGCCGACGAGCACCTTGGCGTTGGTGTCGGCGGCGTGGGCGGTCCCGGCGCTGAGGTGGACCACCAGCGCGCAGTCGCCGAGCACGGCCGGGTCGATCAGGCGGACCCGGCCCTTGTGGACCACGATCGCGTCGGCCCCACCGGCCACCACGGCGGTGATGAGCCCGCCCCAACGGTGGTTGGGAACGACGGGTCCGTCCGAAACGCTGTGGTCGAGCGGGACGAAGAGGTACTTTCCATCGTGCGGCCGTGATAATCGCCTCAGCCGCAGCGCTTTTCGGGTGTCAGACACGGTTGAGCCGCTCCTTCAATTCGGTCGATTCAGCAGACCAGAAAACGGAAGGGGCGGGCAGTATCAGGAAGCGATAACTCGGGAGTTATACCCCTCATACCGAACTGAAGCGCCTTATCGGACCAATTTGGAAATCCGTTCGCAGCAGTCGGTGCCACGCTTCTGCAATAAGGTGTGTCCGGTGCGAGTAGAACTTCGTCACCTCCACGTCGTGCTCGCCGTCGCAGCGGCGGGCAGCATCAGGCGAGCGGCCACCGACTTGAAGATCGCACAACCCGGTCTCACGGCTCAGATCCGGCGGATCGAGCGGACGTTCGGGGGGCAGCTGTTCGTGCGGGCCCCGCACGGGATCGCGCTGACCGAACTCGGCGAGCACGTGGTCCTGCGCGCGCAGGAGATCGTGGAGAAGTTCGACGACCTGTGCACGACCGCCCGCAAGATCGCCGACCGGGCGCACCCCGCGTCCGTGCAGCTGGGCGGCGTCACCGGCACCCTGATCCCGCACCTGGTGTCGGCGGTGCGCCAAGTGCTGCCGGAGCAGGAGATCACGACGCAGATGGAGCGCACCGGCGAGGCCGTCCTCGACCACGTGCGCACCGAGAAGCTCGACCTCGCCGTCCTGGCCGAGTTCGCCCGCACGCCGCCGCGGGTCCCGTTCGGCGTGCACCGGAGACCCCTGCTGACCGAACCCGTCTTCGTCGCGCTGCCCGCGGACCACCGCCTCGCCGAACGTCCGGTGCTCGACCTGGCCGACCTCTCGGACGAGCGGTGGACCATGCCGGAGGAGTCCGTCGGCGGCCCGCGGTCGACGTTCCAGCTCACGTGCGAGGCCGCGGGGTTCACCCCGAGGTTCGAGCACTTCGGGGTCGACCTCGACACGGCGCTCGAACTCGTGCGGTCGGAGAACACCGTCACCGGCGTGCACCCGGCCGTGCGGGACGAGGCCGGGATCGTCGTCAAACCGCTCGTCGGCAACCCCCTGCACCGCAGGCTCGTCCTGGTGTGGCCGGAGAACTCGGCCGTCGCCGACCAGGTCGACCGGGTGCACGCCGGTTTCCTGGCGGGGTACCACCTCCGCGTGCACCGGAGCGCCGCCTACTCGAAGTGGTGGAGCTCCGGTGGAGCGGAGTTCGCCCT